>CANGOF010000049.1 GCA_947455515.1 Flavobacteriia bacterium | reverse complement strand
CAATCGGTTTTCCAGACATCATTCAAGTTTTGGTTAAAATCGAAGATAATCTGCCGATAACTACGAAAAAAATCAGATCATTTTAGGTGGTCAAGATGCTCCGGAATTGGGTGGTCAGGTTGGAGCGGAATGAGGTGGTCACAATAAAACGGAATCGGGTGGTCAGTATTAGCGGATTTTCCAACTATACTATTGAATCATAATTTTTCGATTATAAATCAACCACTTAATTTAACTGTGTATAAAAAACAAAATGCTCAATTCAAGGTTAAAAGTAGTGATTCAATATCACAATATCAATGGCAAATTGACACAAAAGGTAATGGATTTGAAAATCTAACGAATACAAATCAGTTTCAAGGAGTTAATACAGAAACATTAACAATTTTAGAAACTACTTTATTGAATAATAATCAAAAATTTAGATGTAATATTTTTTCAGAATGTAGTTTAACTTCAAATATTGCAATTCTTACTGTTTTAGATACAACCACTATTGACACAAACAAAGTAAATACAATAAACACAATTGATTTAGAACAACTCATAAATATTTCGCCTAATCCCTCAAAATCAAATTTGAGAATTAAAGTAAACAAATCGCTTATTGACGAAAGTTTTACTATTTACAATTCAATAGGAATACTTTTATTTAATAGCGTGTTTACTGAAAGTGAATTAAATATCGATATTTCAAAGTTTAATAGAGGAATTTATTTTTTAGAAATTATTGGGCATTCTGAACTAAAACAGAAGTTATTTTTTGAATAAATATTTATTAGAGAATAATAAAATGTAAACTAAAACTCTTGAAAATGGCAACCCGCCATTTATTTAGAATTATTATAAATAACATCCGTATACGTAATAATAATTGTATAATTATCTATATTTGTAACATTACGAGTTGCATTGTATACACCATAGTTGTAATATATGACATCGAATAAACAAATAGAAGTTATCTCTATCAATCAAAAAAATAATGATTGGTTTGAGAATTTGATTAACGATTTGAAAACTGATAATTTCTTTCTGAATGAAGGTCTTGCATCTGCTGAGACAATAAAAAAGTATGAAATTTTAATGAGAAATGATGAAGATGAAATTTATGGTTTGTCTCGTCAAATGTCAAGTAATCATTTTATAAAAAAAATGATATTTGAATATATTTCTGAGATAAAAAGTCGTAAGGTAAATTTCAATAAACTTGCTTTTGATTTAGGAAATTCTAAATTACTATCTTGGGTTGAAATTGATGACAATGATGAATCTTCAGAAGATAATTTAATTTTAGCCGAAGCTAAAGTAAACGCAAAATATATTGATTTAGGTTTTCATGTGACTTCAACAATAATTGAAAAGGGAGATGAAATTCCAGTTCCAAGTCATTTTAATGTAATTAAGTAGAAATTCTTGGCATCATTTGAAGAACATATTTCGCAATCAAAAAAAAATCTAAATTTTTTATCAAAAATAAATTCAGATTGTAATGATTATTGGGATTGGCAAGTAACTACTTGTTTTTATGTTGCTGTACATTTAGTAAATGCACATATTGCAAAAAAATCTAATCTACATTACAGAACTCATTCAGAAGTTAAAAATGCTTTAAATCCTTATGTTCAATTATCTTTGACTAAATTAAATGAAGCAGAGTATTTAGCATATTCTAAATTGATGAATTTGTCAAGACGTGCAAGATATTTATGTCATGAAAAATCAGATAATCATGATGTCGGTTGTCACTTAACATATGACGTACATTTTCGAAAATCTTTAAAAAATCTTGATATATTGTTAAACTTTTTTAGTGAAGAATATTCTTTAACATTTGAAAAACTAGAGATAATTTGTCAAGAATTAAAGAAAAGTGAATTAGTTTTTTTTGAAAAAATCTAGTTTTTTGTTCATTATTTGTACGTTTAAAATTTAACAATCTCAAAATCAATGATAATTACTTTTTGTATTGGAAAGTAAGTACTAAATATAAGTTATGATTGATGGGTTATGAATGACGTCAATGTAATTATTTTTCATAAAATATTTATTTTTTAACCGTTTTTCATGTATTCTAATCATTTTTCAGTTTATCTAAAAAACAGATAGAACAAGTAGTAGAAATGCCTGATCGCATGATTGCTTTGTTAGTTAATTTCTTAGAACAAAATAATGGTCAACTCTCTAATCGTACAAAAGAAAAAGAGTTTCAAGCATTGACTGGGAAGGAAATTGTTTTTATTGAGAATCTTTACAAAAGTATTTTCTTAAATTATATTTAAAAGCATATAATCTGATTTGTAATTACATTTTTATATGCAAATAGATATATTTTTATAATATTGCTTATATTTGTATGTAAATGCATATAAAATGAATCAACTAGCTGATTTTGTAAAGAACCGTCGGAAAAAGTTAAGCCTTACCCAAGAAGAATTTGCGGAAAAAGCAGGGGTAGCACTTACCGTGATACGAAAGATTGAGCAAGGGAAAGAAAATCTCAGTTTATCTAAAGTAAATCAAGTACTTCTTATGTTTGGTCATGAGGTAGGTCCAATAAGTATAAACCATGAGACAGGCAATCATTAAGTATAATTTGATAAAAGCTGGAATATTAACCGAGAGTGATTCCGGTGAGTATGTGTTTACGTATGAGAGTGAGTATATCAAAGATTACCCAAATCAGTTTATTACGTTCAATATGCCTGTATCGAATAGTTCGTATACAAGTAAGCGTTTGTTTCCGTTTTTTGATGGTTTGATACCGGAAGGTTGGTTGTTAAACATTGCTGCTGAAAGTTGGCGTATCAATAAAAATGATCGTATGGGACTATTAATGGCGTGTTGTCAGAATGCCATTGGTGCAGTGAGTGTTCATCCTTTAAATTTCATCGACAATGAATAAGTGTTTATCTTGCTATCAAGTGTTAGCTGAAAATGAAGTAGATTATCATTCAACCTGTGCAAAAGCGTTTTTTGGAACCAAGGATATACCTGTTTTGCCTTATCAACTCTCAGACATAGAACAATTGGCAAAAGAAGCCGCTGCATTATCAATTACAATAACAGGTGTTCAACCCAAATTATCTTTAGGTTGGACAAAGAAAGAATTGACGGATGGACATCGTAGTAGACTAACCATTTTGGATGCGCTTGATGGACACTTTATTTTAAAGCCTCAAAATAACGATTACGTTCAGATGCCTGAAAATGAACATGTATCTATGAAATTGGCTGAATTATTTACATTGTCTATCGTACCAGTGAATTTAATTCGCTTAGTATCTGGAGAATTATGTTACATCACAAAACGTATTGATCGTAATTCAAATGGAACTAAAAACCACATGATTGATTTCCTACAAATTTTAGAATTAAGTGATAAATACAAGGGTACTACAGAAACCTTAGGAAAAACAATCGGAGAACTTTCAGTGAATACTTTATACGACAAATTGAGATTTTTTGAGATAACAGTTTTTAATTACGTAATAGGGAATAACGATATGCATTTGAAAAACTACTCTATGTTTTTATCAAACTCTGGATGGGTACTTTCTCCTTTTTATGATTTATTGAATGTAAAATTGCTATTACCAAAAGACAAAGAAGATAGCGCATTGTTGTTAGGAGGGAAAAAAACCAATTTTACGAAAGGGTATTTCGATCGTTTGGGAACAGATCTTACATTGAACACGAAACAAATAAAAACGGTCTATAAACGATTCGATAGTTGGTTGCCAAAAGCCACTGAATTAATAAATGATTCTTTTCTTTCTAATGATCTAAAAACGAAATATATTCAGTTAATTCAAGATCGAACAGCAATCTTTTTAGCATAAAAGTTACTCCCAACTTTTTTATCACTCCCCACCATTCACCTCCTTCATCACCTCCGCAAAAAGTTCCACTGATTTAACACGATCTTTCACGTCAAATACATGCGTAGCAACAATTAATTCATCGACTCCTGTCTGTTCAATAAAAGCTTTCACTTTCTTGTTTACCGTTTCTTTGTTGCCGATAAATGCGTATTTGGACATCTGTTGCACTGAAGGATGTTGGATCATGTTTCGGAATTCATCCGTTATTTCAAAAGGTGGTTCTAATGGATTTCTATCACCGGTTAAAATCCCAATTACTCTTGAGTAGTAAGAAGTGGATAGAAATTCTGCCTCTTCATCCGTATCAGCGATAATGACTGAAATTCCGGCTATGGTGTAAGATTTAGCTAAGGTAGTTGAAGGTTGAAATTGCGTTTTATAAATTTTAAGAGCATCCAATAATTGTGCACTTGAAAAATGACTTGCAAAAGCGTAAGGCAATCCTTTTTCAGCGGCTAAATAGGCACTTGTTGTACTTGAACCTAGTATGTAAAGCGGTACATCCACTCCTTCTGCCACGTTTGCACGAACAGATTCGTGCTTATTTTCCACCGAAAAATAGTCTTGAATTTTTTGAACCTCCGCAGGAAAGTGCATCGCTGCTTCGTAAAAATCAGAACGAATGGCACTTGCAGTAGCTTGATCTGTTCCCGGTGCTCTTCCCAACCCTAAATCGATTCGGTTGGGATACAATGTGCCTAAAGTGCCAAATTGTTCGGCAACGATGAGCGGAGAATGATTTGGTAACATGATTCCACCCGAACCTACCCGAATGTGTTGTGTTTCCTCCGCAATTTTCCCGATTAAAATAGAAGTAGCGCTACTGCCGATAGCATCCATGTTATGGTGTTCGGCCAACCAATATCTTTTGTAACCAGTGAGTTCAGCAAGTTTCGCTATTGTCACGGAATCCTCAAAAGTTTGACGAAACGATTTCCCTTGTGAAACAACTGCAAGGTCAAGAATGGAATAAGCAATTTCTTTTTTTAACATAGTTCGGAACTTTCTAAAGACAAAAGTAAGCTATTTGAGGAACATTTTTTGTACGTTTTGAGTTGAGGAATTAAGTCTTTACTACCTGTGAAAACTCAGATGCAGAAATCAATAATAAAAGGAATAAAATGAGTTTGTTCATCGAATATTTTGGTTGTAGGAATAGTCTATCTAAAATAGGATAAAACAATTAAATCCATAGTAGAAATCCAAAATAATCGCTCTAATTAGTAAAAAGGGAGGTTTTATGAGTTATGAATTATTCATCGCTCACTTGCAAATAGAGATATAGTAATTACACTTTATCCATTTTTAAATATAACTGCTTAAAAATAAATAATTAGCACATACATTATTCTCCTCCTCCTTCTAAATTTTCGTCGATTTTTTTCAGGAAATTAAACGAATTTGAAATGCCTTTTTTGATTGCTTTTTCATCTTTCTCAAATTCACTTTCCGTTTTAGAAGTCAATAGTTCAATTTCTTTTAAGCCATCTTTATACACATGTTTTGAGGAAGAAATTGCATTTTTTTCAGCCTTTAATAGATAGTATTTTGCGGAGTGTGAAGATTTTTTTGCGTCTTTAGGAACGTCCATTTCTACATAAGTTTCCGTAACAAGTAATGCGTGTCCTGCTAAAGCGTGATAACAAGCCTGAAAAACTTTTTGTAATTCTTCTTCGCTCGTGATTTTATTCTCCTTCACTTTTTGAATAGTACCCTTTAAATTAGTTAGCTGTTTTTCTAAAGGAGTTGGATTTTTAAAATCTTGTTTTAATTCTTCCATCGCCTCTAACGATTTAGTCATATACTGAACACACTCTTCCTTCTTTCCTGAATGGAAAGCTGCCAAGGCCTCTTCAAAAAATTCATTTGGTTCGCTTACCGTTAAGGATACTACTTCCTCTTTCACTTCATTCGTTTCTGACTCCATTTCCTTCGATGAATTACAAGAATTACAAGAAACTAAACCAACAGTAACAAACAACACCAATGCTATACTTTTAAAAGACTTTTTCATATTTATTTTTTGTCAAAATTAGCGTAAAACACAGCAAAGGAATAATAGTTTCATCACTTAAGAAAGTGATTATAATCAAGTTTTTATTTGAGGTTTTCAATCTACTTGAATTTTGGAAGTTTAAAATTACTTAATACGATTTTTTAACTCCTCCTCCCTTTTTGGTAAATTTAGATTTTTAAATACTAACAATTACAACTAAGGCATTATTTCAAATCCATTTTGGTCTAATGTTTGGATTTGTTTTTGTTGGATTATCGCTAAAACAATTAGAATGTATAAATTAATATTGACGCTATGTATTGTCCTACTATTTCAGTCTTGTGCAGTTTTTAAAACAAGTTTTGAAATAGATAAATCCGTGAATTTTTCTAACTATAAAACCTTTGCTTGGTTGGTGAAACAGCCTGTCACTTATGAGAATAATTTCTTATACGACACTTTGGATAATCACATCAAAAGCATTGTAAGTAAAGAGCTATTCAACAGAGGTTTACAAGTAGATACTGCTAATCCTGATCTAATTTTGGATTTTAATTTAAAAATTGACCAAAAAATCGCTGAACGCCAAGTTCCTCAATATGGACATCCACACAATTATGAAAAAGGGTACAGACATCATGGATATAAATACGAATACCAAAACATGAATCCCAATAACTACAACGCTTATTCCCAGCGAGAAGAAATCGTAGGCTATGAAACAGTAGGAGTAGAATTAGAAAAAGAAAGGACACTTTCTATAATGGTAATAGATTTAGATTCGAATAAATTAGTTTGGAAGGGTTGTGGGATAGAAATTGTTTCCAACCTAAATACCTATGAAAAAGACATAAAAAAAGGCATTCCTGAGATTTTTAAAAATTTTCCAATTTTAGACACGCTCACAAGGTAAAAGTAATTAATGTTAATGAAGAAGTTAATTCTTTCCAAACAACCCTGGCCAACCAAAGCTACCATGTCTCAGATCTATGAAAAGAATCTGTGGGGAGGAAACCCTACTGAATTTTATTCGGGGGAAGGTTCTCATGATCCTGCTTTGGTAACTCCTTACATCGAAGTGGTTTCTAATTTTTTAAAGTCTTTCGAAAAGCCACTGACCGTTTGCGATTTGGGTTGCGGAGATTTTAACGTGGGGAAACAATTAGTGGAGTATACTGCACACTATCATGCAATCGATATCGTTCCTGCTTTGATTGAACACAACAAAACGAAATTTCAAGCTTCCAATGTAACGTTTCATTGCTTAGATATTGCGGTAGATGAACTTCCAAAAGGGGATTGTGCTTTATTACGACAAGTGCTTCAACACCTATCGAATAAAGAAGTCCAACAGATTTTAGATAAATTAAAACACTTCCACTATGTGATTCTTACCGAACACATCCCTACAGGCGACTTCGAACCGAACAAAGATAAAATTTCGGGCCAAGGAATACGGTTAAAACAAAACAGCGGGATGGATGTATTGGCCGCCCCGTTTCATTGGAAAGTGAAAGAAGTGAAGGAACTTTTATCTTTGGAACTTGAAAATGGGAAAGGAAGGATCGTAACGACTTTGTATCTACTTTAATTCTTTTTTGCTCCATCCATACTTAAAACTTTCAACTCCACCCGACGATTTAACTGCCTGTTGACAGGATTATCACTGCCATCAGAATTGGTATTACTCACTGCTGGTTGTGTTTCTCCATAGCCTTTCGAAACCAATTGGAAGCTTGGAATTCCTTTTTTAATTAGAAAATCAACCACCGATTTTGCCCGTTGATCGGAAAGTACTAAGTTGTAAGCATCTGTACCTTGGGAATCGGTGTGCGCAGAAATTTCTACAACCATGTTTGGGTATTTCGTTAATATGGCAATTAATTTAGTTAATTCCACATTCGAAGCTGGTCGTAGGCTCGATTTATCGAAGTCGAAAAATAAATTTTTAAGCACAATTTTTGAACCTACTTCTAAAGGTTGAAGATGAATCACATCTTGAATTTCCTTATAACTGGAACCTTCTGCCACATCGATGTTTGTAGATTGAAACAAGTAATTTTCCACTTCATAGGTCACATTGTAATTTTTCCCCGAAGGCAGAACCAGAAGATAACATCCACTTACCGTATTCACATGGTAAGTTCCGGAAACAATACCTGTTTCATTGTCTGTAACAGTGATAAATACATCCCCGACAATTGGCTTACCGAAGGGATCTGTCACACACCCTTTAAGTACAGTTAATGGTGGTTCTTTGAAGTTTTTAAACGTAATTCGATAGATGTCTTTTTCGCCATAACCACCTGCTTTAAAAGAAGAGTAATAAGCCCTTTGTTTGTTTGGGCTAACTACAAAATAAATGTCATCCTCTGGTGAATTGATTGGATAACCGATATTAATAGGCTTTTCCCATTGATTGGTAATAGCGGATGTACTTGAGAATATATCAAAACCTCCCATCGTTTCGTGTCCATTTGAGCTGAAATACAACGTTTTTCCGTCTGGATGAATAAAAGGAGCATCTTCTTCAAAAGGGGTATTGATGCTTGGCCCTAAATTCACGGCTTCCGCCCATTCTCCTGTTGGAAGTTTATTACTAACATAAATATCTCTTCCTCCATATCCACCAGGTCGATCACTCAAAAAGTACAATTTTTCTTCATCGGCAGACATGAAAGCACTTGGTTCCCACCCCTTCGTATTGATATTGTTATTTAATTTTTCTGGTTTGGTCCATCGATTTCCTTTCAAATGGGTGTGGTACAAATTCCCAGAGCCATCGATTGAATCTTTGTAAATGAGAATAATTTGTCCATCGATGGATATTCCAACCGACGCTTCATTCCCTTCGGTATTAATTGTTTTTCCTATGTTTTCTCCGATATCCCACGTCGTATCTTTTTTATGGGAAATGAAAATATCTTCGAACGTAATACCCGAATTGTCACCCACCCTACCTGTGCTATTAGGTTTTCTAACAGTGTAAATAAGGGTGTTTTCATCCGCCGTAAGTACGGGTGAATATTCCGCATATTGCGTATTGATATGCGGACCTAAATTTGTAATCTGAACATCGATAGGATGTTCAACTAATTTCTTTGCAACATTGCACATTTCTATTTTTCTAGCGACTTCTTCCATCAACGCTTGTTCTTTGTGTGGAGAAATGAGCGCTTCAAAATGTTGGTAAGTTTCTATAGCTTTGTCAAATTGATAGTCCGAATGGTAGGCATCTCCTAAGTATAAAAATGCCATTTGATGATCTTTGTCATCCTTGAGTGTACATTTTATTATGCATGTTATAGCATGTTCCAAATAACGTATTGCGCGTGATTTTTGTGTATTTGAATGGATGTAGCATACGCCTATCAAAAAATTTAATTCCGGATTAAGAGAATCTTTTTTAATCACCTTGAGATACAAAGGTAAGGCTTCTGAAAAGCGATCATTTTCAATTAGTTCATCCGCTTTTTCAATGATTCTACTGTCCATTTCATTAGCTATTTGGGCATAGAATTCTGTTTGTGAGGCAATAAAAAGGAAGATATAAACGAGGTAGATTTTCATGTGTTTTAAGTAGAGAGTAAAACACAAAGGTTTGTTGTAAATTCAGCAAATCAGTTGTAAAACTTATTTTTATAATTACATAATTAACATTTTTTAAAACAATTAACTTGTAAATTTATAGACTTCAAATAACTATCAAAATGAATAAAATACCGAAATTATTTTTAGGTCTCGTACTACTAATAACGTTAAATGCATGCGCCGTATTCAATACGAGTTTTGATCAAGATCAATCCGTTAATTTTCAAACCTACACTACTTTTGCTTGGTTGGTAAAACAACCAGTAATTTATAAGGACAATTTTGATAATGATATTTTAGAGAATAATATTAAAAATATTGCCAGTGAAGAATTGATAAAACGTGGATTACGAGTAGACACAGCAAATCCAGACCTCATCATTGACTTTAAATTACAAGTAGAGAATAAAATTAGTCAACAACAAATACCAATCTATGGACACCCATATAATTATGGGTATGGCTACCGAAATTATGGATATAACTACGGCTACACGGGGATGAATTCAACCTATTACAACGCATATATGCAACCAGATGTAATAGTAGGATATAGAACACAAAACGTACCTTACAAAGATGGAACTTTACATATTTTAGTAATTGATCGTAAGGCTAACAAATTAATATGGAATGGAGCTGGTGAAGAAGTGGTTACGAATCCTTCCTCTTATGAAAATGATATTAAAAGAGGGATTCCAGAAATTTTTAAAAATTTCCCGATTGCCGATACTTCTTCTAAGAAAAGAAATAACCGTTTTTAATTATTTATAATTCAACTAATATATGCTTCCAAAAGTTTTAGTACTATTTTTACTCGTTTCTACCTTCGGATTTACACAAAATGAAACGTCCGTGTTATTTATCGGAAATAGCTTTACCTTTTATAATAAAATGCCGTTTATTTTTAAAGATATTGCAAAGTCACAAGGACATAATGTAATTGTAGATACGGTAATTAAAGGAGGTAAAGATTTAAATTTTCATTCTTCCAGAGAGTATACCTACAAAACAATTAAATCTCGAAAATGGGATTTTGTAGTGATACAGGCGGCTAGTAATGAATTTGCACAACCGGATAAAATTATTGAAAAATCCACCTTACCGTATGCTCAACAGTTAGTCGATAGCATCAGGGCAAATGATCCATGTACAAATATTATTTTTTATATGACGTGGGGATATAAAAACGGCAATCCAGGATGGAAACCTGTATCTTGTTATGACTCGATGCAAATTCGTATAGAAAATCAATATTTAAAAATAGCCGATAAATTTTCGGGCAGCTTATCCCCTGTTGGAGCAGTTTGGAGAGAAGTTCGTACAAATTTCCCAGAGATAGAATTATATAATCCAGACAATAGACATCCTTCATTAGAAGGTTCGTATTTATCAGCTGCTACTTTTTTTACTTCTATTTTTGGGGAAAGTCCAGAAAATTGTAATGTAGCTGTTGAAATTGATCCGAAAACCAAAATCAATATCGAGAAAGAGGTAAGTAAACTTGTTCTAACTAACTCAATCAAATGGAAATGTGCTGCAAATAAACATCGCTTAGATCCAGGATTTGACCTTGTATTGATGGATAATCAACTTGAACTAACAAATCATTCAAAATTAGCACATAGTACTGAATGGGATTTTGGGGACGGAAATATATCTAAGGACCATAATCCTAAACATACCTATACTAAAAAAGGAGAATTTACAATTACTCAGAAAATTATGAATAAATGTAAAATGGATACCATTCAAAAAACAATTATCGTAAAATAACTCAGAAAATTATCGTTGCTCCTTTTACAAAGAAACGATTTTGCACGGAATTTCTAAATCTTCATCAAAAGAGTAAACCGCACACAATCGGTGATAGCCATCGGCAATAATCACTTTCCCATTGACGGAGTCTCTCACAAGTAAAATTGGAGAAAGTGCTTCCGAGTCTTTTATTTTTTTTCTGTCACGTTCCACTCGATCATTACTCACCCCTAACAAAGAAAGGGAAGATGCCCTAAAAATATCTTTCGCTTTGAAGGCAGTAACTTCAGCTTTCAGCAACTGGGTAATCATTTTTTCCACGTGTACATCATCATAAATTAAATTTAAATACGATTTTGCTGCTGGATAATTGGATTCTTTAGGTTCGTCTAACCATTTAATTTTTATGCTCTTTTTCATAACTAATTTTAATAAATGATTGTTTTTATTAATTTCTATTCACTTCTCTCCAAACACCACTTCCTAAAGATATTAGTGTGATGGAGCCAAATTTTTTGGAGGTAAATCCTTCTATGAGTTCGAATTTGTCAGATAATTTCAATTGGATTCCAGCTTGATTACATAATAACGTAATTACTGTTCCTTTACTAATTTCCGATTGTTCTCCTCTAATATCTTTTATCTCTCCTTGGTTACCGATTTCAAAATAATTGGAGGTAGAAGGAATTGCTAAGATTCCTTTTTCATTAATTTGTAAGACATTCAAAGTTTGCTTAATCATCCCGTTAATCATCCCTCCTTTTGCTTCCAGTGTTGAATACGAAAGTTGTAACGGTTGATTTCCAAAATTGCACACCGGAGTAGTAATTTTGAAAATACTAGTTTCTTTTCCGGTATTTTCTAAGTGTAACGTTGGGTTTGGATGCTTGATGGTGTCGATAATAGCATTCATTCCGATAAATTCCCATTCTCCATTTCCTGTATGAAAATAGGAAGTAGCTATACCCTTAGCCGCTTGGATAGTTGCATATACAGCATGTTGTTCCTTGGTTTTCACATGAAATCCAAAGGTTAATTCTGAGGTAAAACGTGTTGATAATATATTGAATTGAGATGGACTAAGTGAAAGTGAATTACCAGGAGGAAGTGCAATTTCGAGTACTTTAAACCCATCGATTAATTCACTTTTAATGATTTTAAACGTAAAAGATTTACTCCATTTGAAATTCCATCCAGGAATGCTTTTATCATTCGATGAAAAAGAAAAATATGGATTATCAAACTCGTTTAGAGGTTCCTTTGAAAAAGCGGTTGTTTTTGCATCCTTTAATTCGATTTTGTTATTTCCTAAATCAGCTATAATTCCACCTGAAAACAAGCCGTTTATATCTGAATTCCTTGTGTTCTTTGCAAATTTAATGAGTGGAATAGTAGGCTCTTGTTTATTACCTTCTACACGTATATTTTCCCCTTGTATTTCCCCTTTATCGACAACAATATGTCCATTTTTACTACTATATGGTTCGATACACATGCCGTAAAATTGATTGTTATTTCCTCCTTTCGCCCAGATTCCTACATCAAATCCTCCACCTGAAATAACACCATGATAAAATGCATTTGAGTTAACAAAACTGCTTGAATCTGCAAAAAATTCAATCCCAATTTTCGCGTTTCGAATGCTTAAATCATATATAGTAGCATAGCAAATCCCTCCCCTTTTTGTTGCTTCAAATTTTAAAGCGAATCCATTCGTAAATCCAAAAACATGGGTTTGTTTTAAGGTGAAATTTTCCAATAATCGATTGGAGGCGAAAACTAATATACCTCCTTGTGCTTTATCTGTACTTTTGTCGACGATACTGAGGTTGGAAAGGGTAACATTATGACCAAGGATTGAAATAGCGTTTTCTGAACCAGTATAGTTAAGAATAGTACCACTGTTAGGTGTTTGCAGGGGAGTATTTCCTGTGTTTTCTCCAGTTAGAGTAACCCCATCGCTAAGTTCAAGCGTTTGACTAATCCTATAATTCCCAGACGGAATATATAATACTTTTCCAGTTTTAGTACAACTATCTATCGCTTTTTTAAACGAAGTATAATCGTCCGTTTTACTATCCCCTTTTGCTCCAAATTCTTTTATATTAAGTCCAATAAAAGTTTTTTGCGCGTTTAAGAAACAACACCATAAGGTTAGTAATATGCTAAAAAGGATTTTATTATGATCAAACTTCATCGAAGGATTTTTTGTTCACCTGAAAATAAAAGGGAATCGAAATTTCTTCTATTTAAAAGGCAAAAGTTATCTCTTTTTATTTTGTACAACATTACCAAAGTTAAAAAGTAAATCAAGATGTGATGGAAAACAACAAATTTTGTTAAAAATTGAAGTCTAATTAAACTTTTAAACTTCTCATGTGTCTTAGTTTATATAACTTGAAGGAACTATGGAGGTAAGTATATTGAATGGCAAAAATATAGCAGATTATATTTCCCTGGACACACTTATCAGTGTTTTTAAAAAGACAGTCTCTAACTATCCAAAAAAGACCGCGTTACAGTTTGGATACTCAAAATTAACTTACGAAGAATTAGATCATTGGAGCGATTTATTAGCTATTTCCTTAAGTCATTCAGGACTTTCTAAAGGAGATACTGCAGGTGTTTTATTACCGAGGGGATTAGAACTTCATGTTGTAGTACTCGGAATTTTAAAAACAGGTGCTTCGTATGTCCCAATAGATTATGACACACCATTTGAACGTGTACAAACAATAAGTGAAGAAGCAAAAATAAAATTTTGTATTACTGACAAAGATTTAGGCGGAGAATTTCCAACTTTTAAAACTATTAATTTTGAAGATTTAAAAAGAGAATTCGATCATATTCAATTAGACACAGAAGTTTCTTGTGAAGACACTGCCTATATCATTTATACATCTGGAACGACCGGAAAACCTAAAGGAATTCCAATTACGCATGCGCAAATTTGTCATTTAGTAAAAGCGGAGCAAGGAATTTTTCAAATTAATTCCAATGATAAAGTGTACCAAGGATTTTCTATCGCATTTGACATGTGGTGCGAGGAAACGTGGATCAGTTATTTTGTGGGGGCAACATTATGGATTGCAGATACAATCACTTCTAAATCCATAGATGAATTACCACAAATTTTGGAAAATGAGAAAATAACAGTTTTTCATGCGGTTCCTAGTTTACTTGCCGCAATGCCTAGAGATGCAAAAACAGTAAGAATAGTAAACTCCGGCGGGGAAGCTTGTACACATTATGTCTTAGAAAAATGGGCAAAGGATGGAAGAAAGTTTTTTAACAGTTATGGTCCAACCGAAACCACTGTCTCTGCTTCCATCGCGGATTTAAAATATGGAGATTTAATAACGATTGGGAATACATTGCCAAATTACAGTATGGCAATTGTGGATGAAGCATTGAATCCAGTCAAAATAGGTGTTGAAGGGGAATTAGTAATTTCTGGGATTGGCGTTTCTACTGGATATTTGGCAAGACCTGATTTAACAAATGAAAAGTTTATTAAAAAACCAAGTTCTTTGTCCTCTTTGTACGGCGATCGTATATACAAGACGGGCGATATCGCAAAATTAAATAGACACGGAAACATAGAATTTAATGGTAGAAATGATGATCAAGTAAAATACCATGGGTTTAGAATTGAATTAGGCGCGATTGAATCTGCATTATGTGGAATTTCATCTATCAAAGAAGCCGCATGTAAAGTATTGAGTCAGGAAAATGGCGTAGAAAATTTAGTTGCCTTTTTAGTCGTTGATACAACCATCGCATTTTCAGAACAAAGGATTAAAAATGAAGTTGCCAAAGTGCTACCAAAGTACATGATTCCAACGATAATTGAAACTATAGAAACAATGCCAAGGTTATCAAGTGGAAAGGTAAACCGAAAAGAATTGATCTATATTCCGACGGAAAATTTCGATAAAGAAAATAAAATAGATGAAAATTTAAGTAATTCTGAGAAGGTAATCTTGTTATTGAAAAAATATTTTAGCAACGAGGAAATAGCTTTAACGAAAGACTTTTTTGATGATTTGGGTGGTGATTCATTTACAGCCGCTCTTTTTGTTTCTGAATTAAGAGAAGATTTAGGTTTTTCAAATGCCTCAATTAGAGACATTTATATACATAAACCGTTACAGAAATTAGTTGATTTTTGGGAAAAAGAGGAGGAAAAAGAAGTGAAAGTTGAAAATAAAGAAACCTATTTATCTGCTAAAAATCTAAATTATTTCACTTGTAATTTGATGCAAACAATCTCCTTACTATTCCTTTTTTCTTTATTCTCTCTCCAGATTTTTTTACCTTATTTAGGGTTTAGTTACACGTATAATGCAACTCAAAGCTATTGGGAATCCACTACCCTGTCCTTTTTGATTTTTTGCTTACTACCTATCTTATTTTTTGGGTTAACAATCGTACTTAAAAAAACCATCATAGGAACTATGAAAGAAGGCGATTATCCAGTTTGGGGTGGGTATTATTTTAAGTGGTGGTTTTATAAAAGTTTTCAAAAATTAACGAATGTAAATCTATTAAGTGACACGCCTTTATATGCTACTTATTTAAAGTTTTTAGGTGCCAAAATTGGCAAAGATGCTCAGTTTAGTTCCTTTAAAATTGGCGCAGAAGATTTACTGACTATTGGAGAGGATGTGAGCATTAGTTCGTATGTAAATATTGACAATGCTTGGATTGAAAATGGATTTTTAAAGTTAAGAAAGGTCCATATTGGGAATCATGTTTGCATAGGTAGTAGTAGCGTTGTTTCTGGTGGGGTTGTGATGCACGATTGGTCAGAATTAAATGACTTAAGTTGTGTTTCATATGATACTATAATTAATGAAAATGAAATCTGGGAAGGAAGTCCTGCACATAAAATACGTGTTAAAACTCCAATTGAAAATAGTTCTCCATTAATAGTTCCTTTAAAAAAGAAAAGAATATATACGGCTTTTTATTCCTTACTAATCTTGGTTTTTCCTTTAGCGCGATTAATTCCGCTTTTACCAGTTCTAATTTTAGTGCACGATTTTGAATCTATTTTTGAGAATAACGCTTTTAGCTATTTGTATTTTATTCCCTTACTTGCAATCATATATGTAGTTGGATTTATTCTGCAAACTGCCTTAAGTAATCGTGTTTTACAATACCAAATGAAAGAAGGTACGTATGGTGTGTATAGTTTTGTTTTTATGCGAAAATGGTTGTCGGAACAAGTGATGAATTTATCCTTAGAGGTTTTACATCCAATGTACGCTACTATTTTTATTGCGCCATTATTTAGACTTTTTGGAGCTAAAATTGGTAAAAACACCGAAATTTCTACCGCTACAGGAATTACACATTGCCTATTTGAAATGGGAGATGGTGGATTTATCGCAGATACAGCAACAATTGGAGAATTTGAAGTGAAAGGGTTAAGATTTACCTTAAAACATACAAAGATCGATAAAGATACATTCATCGGGAATAGTGCGGTTCTACCACAAGGATACGAACTAAGAGAAAAGATGTTGATTGGAGTATTATCTACTCCGCCTTCTCCAGAAGTATTAAGAGAAACGCCCTATAGCGATTGGTTTGGCTCCCCTTCCATTCCTTTGCCAAACAGACAAGAAGCGCAAGATTTTCCGTTAAACTTGACCATAAATCCTTCTTTAAGTCGAAAAATAATGCGTGGTACGATCGAATTCATCCGCATCATTTTACCAACTTCTTTCATTATTTTTTGTAGTATTCAATTCATTGATGTTTTACATAACTTAATTTTAGGAAAAGAATATACGCAGTTATTTTTATCCTTACCATTCCTATATCTTGGCATAATTGGACTTCCCTTTCTGTTGATTACCATAGTATTGAAATGGATAGTAATCGGAAAATACAAAGAAGAACAATTACCAATGTGGACTATGAAAGTTTGGAAAAGTGAGGGTTTAACAACCTTATACGAAGCATTGGCAATTCCATTTATGTTAGATTTTTTAACTGGCACAGGATGGTTACCAATATGCCTTCGCTTGTTTGGAGTAAAAATCGGAAAACGAACGGTAATGAATACAACGGACATCACTGAATTTGATAATGTTACCATTGGTGATGAAACTATTTTAAACGATGATTCAGGACCACAAACCCATTTATTTGAGGATAGAATTATGAAAATTGGAAAAGTAACTATTGGAAAAAAGTGTTCCATTGGGTCTGGAAGTATCATTTTATATAATACGAATATCGAAGATGAAACAAGAATTTTAGCTTTGTCTTTAGTTATGAAAGGAGAAACATTAGCTGGAAATAAAACTTGGGGCGGTAGTCCTGTTAGAGCACTATAAAATATACTAAGATTTGAAATTTAATTACCTACTTAGTCTGCTTGTTTATTGGATAGTAATACCTCCCACGAATGCATTTAGTCAAATTGACAAAGGCCAAAGAAATTTATATATCGAAAAGAGTAGCACCAATCGTGATTCGATAGAAGAAATTCAAGATTCGATAAAAGAAACGCTTCCTTCCATCGAATTTAATTCTGAGATTTCAAATAAAGTTGTTTTTTGGGGAAGAACATTTGGAGTAAATCAAATCGGATTAGATCCTACCATTGTTTTTAACACAGGAAAAGGTTTATACTTTTATACAACAAGTTATTATTGGAGTCAAGATGCAGATCCAAATTTGTTCGCTAAATCTGATTTTGGGTTAGGTTATTACAAAAAGATTTCAAAGAATTGGTCAATTTATTTGAATTACGAAAAATGGAAATATTTCAATGGAGATAATTTTGTTCGCAATGCAATAACTAATTCGTTAGAAGCCAATGCTACGTTAAGCTTGGATTGGATTAATGTTGAATCTTCCTTGTATTATTTATTTGGAAACATTAAAATAGTTGAATTAAATGTAAATGTAAGTCAAGAATTTGATTTGTTTCAATTTGGAAAACATACGAATGTTTCATTTTTTCCAGAGCTTGCAACTGTATTCGCAGATAAAAATTTCCTTCCAATCTATAGCGACTTCCCTTCCAATTTTCAAAACATAAATAGTTTTAGATTGTTGAATATAGCGTTGAATCTTCCTTTTGTTATTCAAATGAATAATTTAGAAATAGAACCCATTTTTCATCTCAATTTTCCGATACAACAACCAAATGAAAGCGTTAAACCATTTCACTATACATCTTTAAAATTGGCCTATACCTTTTATTTTCAGAAAGATAAATTAAAAGATAATTTTTAACTAATATAACTCGCGATTTATTTGTATTTTCAATACTTTGGCACTTATAATTTGCTTATATTAGAATTAATTTATTAATTTAAAATCGTTCGTTATGGACAGAAGAAAATTTTTTCAAAAATGTGGAGCCGCTTGTGGTTTAGGTGCAGTAGCATCTACTTTATTAGTAGAAAGTTGTCAAAAAAGTTCATCCACCCCGCAAGGTCCAAGTGCCAACTTTACCGTTGACCTAACAAAAGCAGGGAATGCTGCATTGACCAAATCAGGTGGTTCTGGGGCATCCAATGGTGTGATAGTTGTCAATCTGAATGGTACTTACATAGCAGTAGCGCAAGCGTGTACGCATAACGGATGTAGTGTAACTTATACAAATTCAAACTTCTACTGCCCTTGTCATGGTGCTACGTTTGATACAAATGGAAAAGTAACCGGAGGACCAACAAATATTCCATTGAAAAAATATACAGTAACCCAGTCAGGAAATATTCTAACAATTAGCGGATAGAAATAAGCATAAAAAACTTTTTTTAGTTTTTATGCAAAATGAATATAGCGCATCGTTTTAAAGCATAGCTCCGTAAACAATATTTTAGGATTTGCATTTCGGTCGATGTGGTAATGTGCATCGTTGAAATGGGTCATAAAATCTTGAATGTTATTTCCAGTGATGAATTTTGAAAATTTAGAAAGAAATTCATCTTCTTCTTTGGAGGTTCTGGTCAGTTGATTTTGCGTATAGTTTTTCAATAAACTTTGACGAAACATGTGTAAAGCATATTTCAAATACGTTTTCTGTTTTTCTTTCCCTAAAGCTGCAACTTCGTTTGACCAATCGAGCATGTCAATCACCGATTTTTTATAACTTACACGCATCATTTTGATAAATAAATCGCGGTTTTGATCTTTTTCTTCGTGTGTACCAATTAAATCTAAGGCTTCAATGTAATTTCCTTCTGCTTGTGCAGCGATGGAAATAGCATCGGAACTAGTCACAGGATTATTCGCTGCTAAATGTTTACTCAAATCATCGATGGACAAACGTGGAATTTTAACGATTTGGGTTCGGGATAAAATCGTTTGAAGCATCGCATCTTGTGATTCTGACAACAAGATGAACAACGTGTCTTTTGGTGGTTCTTCTAAAATTTTTAAAAGTTTATTTGCACACGTAGGATTCATTTCTTCTGCCATCCAAATCACCATCACTTTATATCCCCCTTCAAAGGATTTTAAACTTAATTTTTTGATGATTTCTCCACTTTCTTCTGTCCCAATTATTGGTTTACGACCTTTCTCATCGATAAAACTTGACCATTGATTCAAATTGAAATACGGATTTTCTTTGATCATTTTTCGCCATTCCGGTAAAAAAGTATCACTACGTTTATCAATTGCTTGAACTACTGGAAATGAAAAATGGAGGTCTGGATGTTGTAATTCTTGAATTTTACGACAAGATGGGCATGTTCCACAACTATCGTTTGCCAATTTTTCTTTGCAAAATAAATATTGAACAAAACTCAACGCAAGGGCTAATCCACCATAACCTGCATTACCTAAAAATAATTGTGCATGACTAATACGATTATCATTCACCTCTTGTATGAAGTGATGTTTTAGTTCGTCTTGACCAATGATATCTTTGAATTGCATAGGTTAAAGGTAGAAATTTTTTCATATCTTTATTCTATGGAGATTCGTTTTACTACCAAAGAAGAAAGTAAAAAAATACAAGAGGAAGCATTTTTAAAACTTTCTCCAGCAGAACGTGTGATAAACTTTTTACGTTTATCCGAACAATTCATGCAATTTCCAACTACCAAACCTTATGACACTAAAGATAATTTTGTGTTAGAATTGAAGAAAAATGATAAACGAAAATTGGGATAAAGAGGTTTATCTCTTTTTAGAATTAGCAGCAAAACACGATGTAAGAATGGTGATGGTGGGCGGTGGTGCTGTGAATTTTCATGGATACCAACGACATTCTGCCGATGTAGATTTTTGGTTAGATTTATCAGAAGAAAATCTTCAAAAATTAAAGAATGTATTATCAGAAATGGGATTTGAAAATCATGAATTTCCGGATACTATATTGAAGGGAGAACAAAATATTTCGTTAAAATTTTCGCCTGTTGGTGTTTATGTTGAATTAATAACAAGCTTTTCTATTAATAAGTCCTTTGAAGAAGCTTATAACGAAGGGGTAAAAGTGTTGGTTGAGGGACATGAATTTTTAAGTTGGCGCGTTTTAAATTTAGATGACTTAATTTTAAGTAAGATAAAATCAGGTAGACCAAAGGATTTGTTAGATATTCAAGAGTTGGCTAGACATAAAAATAAATAGCATCTTGAGGTCACAATTTGTGATCTCAAGATTGTTAAATATTCAAAATCAATATTTTATGGTGTCACATTTTGTGATACCATAGTTTTAAGGTGCAAAATCAGCACCATAAAAATCACCTATTTTGAGGTTACAAATTGCAACCTCAAAAGAATAGTTTAATTAAACTTCATTTTCTAAGGTCACAAATTGTGACCTTAGAAAATAAATTCTCCCAATTTCTTCGTATTTCCATCAAATTTTATATATTTGCTACGCTTGTAAAAAAGAAGCATTAGTATGTATAACAAAACTGTCATTATTATTAACACTATTATTGTCTGGACAACCTGACGAGATAGGGTATTATAGATATACTAAGCCTTTCTCGTCTAACCACAGAAAGGCTTTTTTTTTGACAAAAAATTAAAATTTAAACTATGTATTTTAACGACGAAACAATTATCTTTTTAGATGGAAAATATGTAAAAGCTTCTGAAGCT
>CANGOF010000048.1 GCA_947455515.1 Flavobacteriia bacterium | reverse complement strand
TATTATGCGGATTTAGTATTGGTAGATTTAAAACATGCATGGACGGTTACCCCACAAAATATAGCATATAAATGTAGATGGTCTCCATTTGAAAATCAACTATTTCAAAGTAAAGTCATGCAAACTTTTGTAAATGGAAATTTAGTGTATACAGCAAATCAATGGAACGATGAAAAACTTGGTAAGCGACTACTTTTTGAAAAAGAACGTTGATCTATTCAAATTCTTCATACCAACTAAATTCTTTTTCAATGATTTGATCTTTCTCATTTTTTAGATATTCTAAAAATGCCAATGCAACAGGGGAGAAGCCTTTGTTTTTCTGCCAAATTAGTTGCCAGGAGGATTTAATCGGTAACCCTTTCACTGGGATAATTTTTAATTCTCCATTTTCAATTTCATTTTTTAATCCAATTAAAGGCATAACGGAACTACCTAAACCAGCAATAATCGCTTGTTTAACCGCTTCATTAGAAGTTAGTTCCATTTGTTTTTGAAGTTTCACTCCCTTACTTTCAAAATATCGTTCCATGGTAAAGCGCGTACCGGAACCTTTTTCGCGGTAAATGATGGGAAGTTCCTCAAAAATAGACACATCGTATTTTCTCTTTGGGTAATTAGATTCCTTTCCGGTTATCAAATATAATTTGTTTTGAAGGAGCTCTAAATTATCAATATTCATTTCACTTGGAAGAACGGAAACCATCGAAAAGTCCACCTCATTTTGAGCAATATTTTCCAATACTTGCGCTTTATTGGTTACATCTAATTTTAAAGCGACACCAGGATGTTTCTTTAAAAAACCAGCTAAGAAATAAGGGATTACATATTTACCGGTGGAAACGACAGAAATTTTAAGTTTTCCAATTAATTCCCCTTTAAATGCTTTGGATTTATGAGCTATCTCGTGTGCTTGAAATATGATATTTTCTGCCATTATTGCAACTTCTTTTCCAAAATCAGTAACATATAATTTCCTTCCAATGACTTCTGTTAGTGGTAAATCAAATTGATTTTGAAGATTTTTTAATTGGATGGATACCGCAGGCTGGGTAAGATGTAACTCTTCTGCAGCTTTTGTTATACTTTGATTTTGACAGATTTTTAGAAAAATCTCTAATTGACTTAATGTATAGTTCATAAATATTTTTTATGATTTGCATATCAAATATAAATAAAAACACTTAAGTAAATATACTAACCTTTGTAAAAAATAAATAAAATAAAAAAAGATGGCTAGATTAAAGAGAATGTGGAAAAAAATGAGAATCTATGATGTTAAAAAAGACCAAGCAGTGCGTGATAATTTTTACCGCTACTTACTCGATTTGGATTCCATGTAATCCAACTTTCAACTTTTAATTTTCAACTAAAAACTTATAAAATTATGAATTTCAACCTGCTTCTAGAAAACTTAACAAATCCAGCACTCTTATTTTTTGTGCTCGGTATTATCGCTGTAAAAGTGAAATCTGATTTAGAGATTCCACCGAGTACCTCCAAGTTTATTTCCTTGTACCTACTCTTTTCTATAGGTTTCAAAGGAGGGCAAGAATTAGCGCACAGCCATTTCACAACTGAAATTCTATGGACGGTGATCTTTGGAATGTTTCTTGCTTTTATTATTCCATTTTACACCTTCTTTATTCTTAAAAGAAAGTTATCCGTGGAAAACGCTGGAGCAATTGCAGCTGCCTATGGATCGGTGAGTGCTGTGACTTTCGTAACAGGAATTGCTTTTTTAGAAGCACACAAGTTAACTTCCGATGGCCACATGGTAGCTGTAATGGCTTTAATGGAGGCACCAGCAATCATTGTTGGAGTAGTACTAATTAGAATGTTTGGTAATGGAACCAAATCAACGACTAAAATCAGCAGTCTTATCGGTCACTCTTTCACGAATGGAAGTGTCCTTTTAATCCTTGGAAGTTTAGTGATTGGTTTTATTGCTAACGAAAAAGCGGCAGAGGGTATCAAACCTTTTACAAACGATTTATTTAAAGGTTTCCTTGCAATCTTCTTACTAGATATGGGAATTATCAGCGGACGTAAATTAAGTGATTTCTTTAAAAATGGATGGTTTACCGCACTTTTCGCAATACTTATCCCATTAATCAACGGTTGTTTAGTGGCATATACGAGTCAATTCATTACACCGGAAGTTGGTAATCGTTTTATCCTAGCCGTACTTGCTGCAAGTGCTTCCTATATTGCAGTTCCAGCAGCGATGAAAATTGCAGTTCCCGATGCCAATCCGAGTATCTATCTTCCGATGGCCTTAGCGGTAACCTTTCCTTTTAATATAACCATTGGAATGCCGATTTATCTTTCGATTATTTGGTGATAATGTGTTTTATATTTGTAGGGATGTAGCATGCTACATCCCTACAAATATAAAACATCCCTACAACGGAATATTCCCGTGTTTTTTCTGTGGTAAATGTTCTGCCTTATTCTCTAACATTTTAAATGCTTGAATCAATTTTGCACGTGTTTCTTCTGGTAAAATCACCTCATCCACAAAACCACGTTCTGCTGCGCGATATGGATTTGCAAACATTTCTGCATATTCTGCTTCTTTCTCCAACCATTTTGCTTGTGGATCTGATGCGCCAGAAATTTCACGTTTAAAGATTATCTCTGCAGCACCTTTTGCCCCCATAACCGCAATCTCCGCAGTTGGCCAAGCAAAATTCATATCCGCACCGATGTTTTTAGAGTTCATTACGTCGTATGCACCTCCGTATGCCTTACGGGTAATAACAGTCACACGTGGAACAGTCGCTTCTGAAAACGCATACAACAACTTCGCACCATGTGAAATAATTCCTCGCCATTCTTGATCAGTTCCTGGCAAGAATCCTGGAACATCTTCAAAAACCAATAATGGAATATTAAAAGAGTCACAGAAACGAACAAAACGTGCTCCTTTACGGGAGGAATCAATGTCTAATACTCCTGCCATCGATTGTGGTTGATTGGCAATCACACCAATGGTTCTTCCTTCCAAACGTGCCATACCGACCACAATGTTTGTAGCAAAGTCTGCATGTACTTCACGGAAAGATTCGTCATCAATCACACATTCAATTACCTCACGAATATCGTAAGGAAACGAAGCATTATCTGGAAGTATATTTTGTATATGGTTTAATTTATTTTTTGAAAATTCAAAAGAGGTTGTTGGCGCATATTCCCCATAATTTTGTGGTAAATAGGTCATAAAATCACGCACTTGACGCAAGGTCGTAACATCGTTCGCAGAAGTAAAGTGCGTAACCCCAGATTTTTCAGCATGGGTTTTTGCTCCTCCTAAATCTTCGGAAGTAACTTCTTCGTGCGTAACCGTCTTAACCACATTTGGTCCTGTAACAAACATATAAGAAGTATCTTCTACCATAAAAACGAAGTCTGTCAACGCAGGACTATACACCGCACCACCTGCACAAGGTCCCATGATCACGCTGATTTGTGGAATTACTCCTGAAGCACGTGTGTTACGGTAAAATATATCTGCATAACCAGCCAAGGAAACAACCCCTTCTTGGATACGTGCTCCTCCTGAATCGTTCAATCCAATCACTGGCGCTCCGTTTTTCACAGCCAAATCCATAATCTTACAGATTTTCTCTGCATGTGTTTCAGACAACGAACCTCCAAGTACAGTAAAATCTTGGGAAAAAACATATACCATACGACCATGAATCGTACCATAACCTGTCACTACTCCATCTCCAGGATAATGTTGTTCATCCAACCCAAAATAGGTCGAACGATGCGTGATAAACATCCCAATTTCTTGAAATGAACCTTCATCCAATAACAATTCGATACGCTCACGCGCGGTCAATTTTCCTTGACTATGTTGTTTGTCAATACGTGTTTGTCCACCTCCTAATTGAGATTCCTCGCGACGTATTAGTAATTCTTGTCTTTTTATATTGTTGTTCATAGTTGGTTGATGGGTTTTTACCATTAAGAAATTTAGGACGAAATAGCGTGTGTAGGGTTGAGAATCATTAAGAAAAACATAAGTCTTAATTTTCTCAATTTAAACAAAGTATCTAACCAATTTCCTCAACTTCTTAATTTCTTAATGGTAAATTAAATATTATCGTTATCGAATTTACTTATTTATCGCTTTCAATTTATAATTCACTTCCAACAAATACTCCAAGGTCTCTAAATGTCTTTTTGCTTCAAACAAATTTTTACCCCAAGCATAGGTTCCGTGGTTGCGAATCACAAATGCATGGTGTTGAAATTCATCTTTACGTGCTTCCATCCATTCTGAAAATTCAACCATATCTTGTGAATTTGGTAAAATTGGAATATGAATTTTATTGTCGTGGGTTGTTTGTCCTGCGAAACCTTTTTGGATTTCATAGCCTTCAAACGGAATGCTTTCTTCAAATAGTTGAGAATTTAGAACCGAATAAACCGAATGACTATGTAAAATCACCGTATTCTCTGGGAATAAGCGATACAATACACAGTGAATCAATGTTTCAGCAGATGGTTTGATTCCACGGTCTTCAAGTACTGGGTGACCATCCATGGCAACACGCATAAAATCTTCTTCGTGAAATTGGGATTTGTCAATACCCGAACGAGAAACGTAAATAACATCCGCTTCTGTATTTTCACGGAAGGAATAGTTAGTGGATGTTGCTGGCGACCAACCTTTGGCATGATATGCACGAATGGTTTGCGCTAAGTGTTCTTTTAAGTCGTAAATATCTTGCATACCTACCTGTTTTTAGTTAGAAAGTGATTTTAACAAGTTTCCATCAATGGTCTTGGTTTCATTAATGGCTATCGTTTTTGGAATACCCAGAACTGAGCCTTTCAATGTTCCTTGAATGTTGATTGCTACTTCTTTTTTGAATGCGTTTCGCAAGAGCATAAAAAGTGCTCCATCCGCTAATTTTACTTTAAGTTTGACAGGATAGGAGTTATCGCTTTTGCGTTTAAATAGAACCTTTTCTGCTAAGGTTAAATCTCCCAATTCTTTTTCATCGATACTTATTTTTAAAGCAGAATTTTTCAATTTAACTGCATAAAAATTGTCATTTTGCACTTGAACATCTAGTTTTAATACCAACTCTTTATTTTCAAATGTTGGAGTAATATTAGAAACGTTTTTGAATTTCACATCGTTGACAAGCGAGCAGGAAGATAAGAGTAGGATAAAAGTTACGAGTGACGTGAGACGAGTGACGAAGGATTTCATGGATGTTTTTTTCGTTTATCTGAAATTACTTCAAATTTAAAGTTTTCATTGATTACTTTACCTTTTTACTACTTGAAGTTTTTAGGCTTTTTTCATCGCAGAGTTTTTTTGAGATTCTTGACATATTAGCGTTTCCGAGTTCGCAGAGATTTTGACGAAGTCAAAATAATTAGTTTCATTTTCTAACAACGTTAGAAAATCTCTGCGCTCTCTAATTCCACCAACTTCGTCACAAATCTCTCTTTTCCTCTGCGCTAAATTAATAATAATTTCACTTTCAGGCTTGTATAAACCAAATGTAACACTGAATAAAAATTAACGCAAGGAATCCTATCGCTACAAACTTTGAGATTCGTGAACAAATAATTAGTTGATTCACAATTTTAATTTCTAATTCATTTTCACAGCGTTCACGTATCGATTTCATTCTTTTCAATGAAATTCTTCTAGCACCTATATCATAAAGCAATACCGAATTCACATTTCGTAATTTATTTAACAAGTATAAATGAAATATCATACAGATTACTTGAATTACAAAAAATGAAATAAATAGGTAGTTCATAAATAGGTCACCTCCCTCAATCCCTCCTCAAGGAGGGAAAACAAGATCAATTAAAATATAATTACTTTCTATTCGCTTCCGCAAAGTTCTTATAAAAATACGGTATCGTTTCTATCCCTTTGTAGTAATTAAACAATCCATAATGTTCGTTTGGTGAGTGAATCGCATCACTATCCAATCCGAAGCCCATCATCACTGTTTTTAATCCCAATACTTTTTCAAACAAAGCAACAATAGGAATACTACCTCCACTGCGAACAGGGATTGCAGGTTTACCAAAAGTGGTTTCATACGCCTTGCTTGCAGCTTGGTATGCAATAGAATCTACCGGTGTAACCACAGGATCTCCACCATGATGAGGTGTTACAACTACTTTCGTTCCTTCTGGAGCAATACTTTCAAAATGTGTTTTGAATAATTCTGTAATTTCATCTGGCACTTGATGAGGTACCAAACGCATCGAAATTTTTGCATACGCTTTGGAAGCGATTACCGTTTTAGCACCTTCTCCGGTATAACCACCCCAAATTCCATTTACATCTAAGGTAGGACGAATAGAACCACGTTCCATGGTAGAGTAGGACGCTTCACCATAGACGTTGTTTATGTCTAAAGCTTTGCAGTATGCATCGTGACTAAAGGGAGCTTTCGCCATTTCATCGCGTTCTGCACGAGTCAATTCTTCCACTTTGTCGTAAAATCCTGGAATAGTAATGTGGTTATTCTCATCGTGTAAAGACGCAATCATTTTTGCAAGAATATTGATTGGATTGGCTACGCAACCACCATATAATCCTGAATGTAAATCACGGTTTGGTCCTGTAACTTCCACTTCTACATAACTCAATCCTCTTAATCCTGTTGTGATCGATGGCGTATCATTCGCTAACATACCGGTATCGGAAACTAGGATGATATCTGCTTTCAGTAATTCTTTGTATTCTTTAATGAAGGTTCCCAAATGTACACTTCCTACTTCTTCTTCACCTTCAATCATGAACTTCGCGTTACATGTTAGTTCTCCAGATTTTACCATTGCTTCGAATGCTTTCACGTGCATAAACATCTGGCCTTTATCGTCACACGCACCTCGTGCAAAAATTGCACCTTCTGGGTGAATAGCAGTTGTTTTAATCACAGGCTCAAACGCAGGACTATCCCATAATTCTAATGGATCCGCTGGCTGCACATCGTAATGTCCGTAAACCAATACGGTCGGCAAACTTGGATCAATCATTTTCTCACCATATACAATAGGATATCCTTTGGTTTGGTAGATTGTTACGTTATCCGCACCTGCGGAAGTCAAATGATCTGCTACGGATTGAGCCGCATCATGAACATTCGTAGCATACGCTGGATCTGCAGAAATAGAAGGAATACGTAACAAATCTATTAATTCATTCAAGAATTTTTCTTTGTTGTTTTGGATATAATTTTGTGTGTTTTGCATGATTGATTTTTTATAAAAATAATTAATTTTTGTGTAGGGACGCAATGCGTTTCGTCCCTACACGATTCACCATAAATACGCCGCCCAATACAACGAACATAGCAAGTACTTGTAAATAATGAATGGATTCCCCATCGGATAACCCGAAAAATAACGCGACAATAGGAATGATATAGGTAACACTACTTGCGAAAATAGTGGAGGAAATAGCGATTAATTTATTGAAATAGAAAAGTGCAATGACCGTTCCTACCACACTCAAAATGGATATAAATCCTATTCCTTCCCATGCTTTCGGTTCCTGTTGAAGAAAGTTAATCGCCCCAGTAAAATAGGCCAGAATCGCACTCGGAATTACTGTCGTTCCAAAAGCAATAGAAGCGATTTCAATGGCTTTGTATTCGGAAAGTTTGTATTTCACCACGTTCACGGAAATGGCATAACATAAGGTAGCAGCAGCAACTGCAATAATTTGATTCAAATTACCAGAAAAAGTAACATTTTCCCCTCCTAAAATCAATAATACAACACCTACAACCGCAATAACTAATCCTGAAAATTGAAATTTGGAAATGGAATGATTAAACACCATAAAACCAATGAGTATGGTGAAAATAGGGGTAAGACTATTCATGACACCAGTCAACCCAGAGGACAGACCTGTTTCCGCATACGTGAATAAAAAAGCAGGGAAAAAGTTACCGAAGTAACCAACACAAGCAAAGAAAAATAAATCTTTCTTACTTTTTAAATGTTTCAAATTAAGTAAGGTGATAGGTAGAAGAACTAATCCTGCAATCACCATTCTCAAAGCTGCAACTTGGGAACTACTAAATAAATCGGTTCCATCCATGGCATGCATGCCACGTTTCATGAGAATAAAGGATCCTCCCCAAATGATTCCGAGTAGGATTAGATAAAACCAAGCGAGTGTTTTTTTTGTCATAGTCAAAGGTAGAAAATAAATTTTATCTACTTGATTGTTAAATCATTGTTATTATTTTTCAACTTTTGTTTTTTCAATTAAAATTATATGTGTTTTTGCAACCTAATTTTAATTTTTTTAACATGTTGAAAATGAACAAATTATTATTTGTATTGATGTTTTTCATTAGTATAAGTAGTATACATGCTCAAGAAAAATCGGTTTCAGGTACTACTACTTCTATTGTACCTCCAAATCAAATATCAGTTACTTTGGTAAATGTTGGTCCTGTTTGTTTAGGACAAAGTGTAAAGCTTACAGCAACTAATACTGGTATGTTGGATTGTGAAGCGGGTATCAGCTATTTATGGTATACCAGTAACAATGTTTTAGTTCAGACAACAACTACCAATGAATTAACAATTACACCAAATGCAACCACCAGTTATTATGTCAAATTGGCTTGTGGCTTTTATTCTGGAGGTTTTGGAAATACTCCTCAAATAATTAACACTTATTATACAAGTAATACAATTACAGTAACGGTAAATAAAAAACCTGATGCAACTATTAATGGTGCGCCTTGGACTCCTGACAATTATCCTACAGATTATATGATTCCGATATGTCCTGGTACAAGTCAAAAATTAGAAGTTACAAATCCAATTACTGGGTATACCTACAAATGGTACAATTCTCAAAATGTTTTCGTTGGACAAGGTACAAGTTATACTGCTTTAGGTGTAACGGATAAATCAAATGTATACTTTGTTAAAGCAGATGCTAACAATGGATGTGGCGAAAGTGACGGTTATCAGATAGTAATTCCTCTTGTTGGTAAGGTTACCCTTTCCATTCCAGAACAAACTATTTGTAAAAATACTACTGCTACATTAACTATACCAGGACCGCCAATTTCAGTTACTGGCAATAAAGTTTACCTTTATCAAACTCAATCTAGTACAGATGTTACTGTAATTACATCCTCGTTTCCTTATACAACTCTACCTTTAACTCAAAAGACCATCTATTACTTACAGACCAAAAACAGATGTAACGAGTTATCTGATAGAGTACCTGTTGTTGTAAATGTAAATGAACTTGCAACGCTTAATCGTGGTATTGGTTCCAAAGATGTTTGTGTTGGAAAAAATGCAACTTTTACTGCAAGTTCTCCATCTACTTCACCAACTCAAATTTATACATGGAAAGATAAAGATGGAAAAGTACTAGCTTCTTCTACAAGCAACGTTTTGACTTTACCAATTTCAACGGATACGAAAGTGTATGTTACAGTTAAAGATTTAGAAAATAACTTGTGTGAAAGTGCTCCAGTGGAAATTCTTTCCACATTAAAAAAATCCACGTTAACTCTAAATGTAACTTCTACTACTATTTGTAAGGGTAATGATGTAAATATTGTTGCATCAACAATTCCTGCATCCACAACTGCAACTTATGCTTGGTATACAGATGTACCTAACTCACCTGCTATTACTCCAAATCCAGGTAAAATTTTATCATTAACTGGAGTCCAAACCGACCAGGTGAGGTATGTTAAAGTTTATGACGGATGTGGTTGGAGTGATCCTGTAAAAGCAACAGTAACAATCTTTAAAAATATGTTAGATCCTAGCGTACCAGCAGATCAAATAGTTTGTAAAGATTCTAAAGTAAATTTAACTGCAATAAATCAAACAAACCCTAATGAATTTGGACCTAATATTACAAATTCAATTTCAATGACTGCGCCTGGATTGACTTTGAGTCCAAGTCAAAGTGCAACTGGAATGTTAGCGTCTGTTACAAATAATGGAGTCACAATATCTGCAAAAACAACCTTTACGGTAGTATCTCAAGTTTGTGGATTTCCAAAAACAAAAACATTTGTAATTGATGTTTACGGTCTACCTTCCATTTCTTTAACAGGTATATCGCCTGTATGTAGAGGTACAGCAACAACCTTAACTGCAACACCTGTGGTTCAAGCACAACCATCTACTCTTACATGGTATGTAGGAACTTCAACAACACCTGTTTCTGGACAATCAGGTACTGTATATAGTCCAGTTGTACCAGTTCCAAATCCTAATGTAGATAAAGCACCAGCAACAAAGTATACAGTGCAAGTAAAAGATTATTGTGGGCAAATTGCATCTAAACCATTTGATGTTAATGTATTTGATTTACCTGTAAATGTTGAGATTAAACCTTTGACAATTTGTCCTAATACAAATGGAACAGTTGAGGTTAATAAGCCTTTACCATTACAAACAAATGTAATCTATACATGGTCTGGAAATGGAGCTCCTACTGCTTCAAATGTTACGAGTTTTACTACTCCAGTTTTACAACCTACTACTGATAATGCAACTAAATTAGCTAAATTGACTTATACACTTACAGCAATTAGTAATACTTGTCCTAACGATAGAAAAACTGCAACTATGGTTGTAGGTTTTTATAATGAACCTTTGAATCCTAAAATCACAAGTTTACCTACACCTGTTTGTGCTAAAACTATTGATGCTCCATCTAGATTAAATGATGGTGGAGATCCAAATAGTTCTATTTACACTTCAAGTTTAAGATTTGTTGGTTCTCCAATTGTAGGTGCACCTTCAAATGACACCAAATTTGATCCAGTTACAACTGCATTCTGGAATATTCCTAATACAACGACTCCACGTATTGCATGGGTGCCAAATAGTATTGATACTAATGGACATGGTATTGATGAAATTGGAAATTCTCCTCAAATTTTATCTGCATCAAAAAGTACACCAGGACCAGAAACTGTGACTTATACAGTTAGTACCGCGCATGGTTGTTCAAAAACGATTGATGTTACCTATTATATTAAAGGAGGTGTTACTGCTACATTAAGTGGCTCTAATATGTGTTCAAATGCCAATCAAGAAATGGTGAATGGCGTAGTGCTTTCTAATTCAAAAAACTTCCAATTATCAAATGCAGTTTATGCAGGTGGTTTTGTACCTGGACCAAATGATGTAGCACAAAAGGCTGAACAAGACATCAAATTAATAAGCTGGTCACAGATAAATTCTTCTAATGTTATTCAGTTCAATAATCAGAACAATAATCCTAAGTTTTCTGATATTTATACGGTAAGCCCTTTTAATGGATATATATCACAAAATAATACTCCATATACTGTACAGGTTGAAATTTCTAATATGTGTGCAATAACTGTACAAAATTTTAAAGGAAACATTTGGGGATATGTCCCACAGCCAGCAATTCATGGGTTACCACAAGAAGTTCAAGCAACTCAATTGCAAATTACCAATAACCAAAATTCGTATGGAACTCAATGGTGGAGAAGTACTGGACAGAGTACAATTTTTGCAACAAATGTAAACACTGTATCTAGACCAGAACATGGATTTTTACTTTGCTATGGGGCAAGATTTATCGATGCACATAATTGTACAAATACTGGTTCTTGGTGTCCACCATGTACAGCATATGATAAAGAACCTTTACCAGGAATGGGTTTTGTTGAGCAACCAAAAGCTCCATCAGTTGCCCCAAAAGAATCAACTTTCAACCATAATACATTTGATTTAAATGTTTTCCCAAATCCAAGTAGTGGTGTAATCAGTTTCAATACTGGTGGTTACTTAGGAAAAGCGGTTATAACAAACGAGTTAGGAGCAGTTGTAAATGAAATTTACATCAACGATGCTAAAACGCGTTATGAAGTAAACATGGGTGAAGCAAAAGGTATTTATTTCCTACGTTTAACAGGAGGAGATCAAGAATATACTTCTTCGTTTGTGATTCAATAATTGTAGAATAATGTTAGTGGAAAGGGGTTGTCGGTTTGACAACCCCTTTTTTATTACCTCATTTGTAGTCCTGTTTTTTTCGTAATTTTGAACGTCTTACAAATAGGTTAATTGTTCATTAATTATAGTTTTAGGGAAATAATTTGATCTATTTATTAAAACTTTGGAAATGAGTTCTTTTGATAAAAAATCCCATTGGGAAAATATTTACGATACTAAATCCTTAAATGAGGTAAGTTGGTATCAGGAAAAACCAACGACATCATTAGCCTATATAGAAAAACATGCTATATCCAAAGACGCTTCCATTATAGATGTTGGAGGAGGAGATAGTTTTTTAGTAGATTGCCTTTTAGAATTAGGATATACGAATATAACCGTACTTGATATTTCCAATTCAGCAATTAACCGCGCAAAAAAAAGGGTAGGGGAGAAAGCAAAAAATGTAACTTGGATTGTTTCGGATATTCTTGAATTTAAAAGTGATACATCTTATGACTTTTGGCACGATAGAGCAGTTTTTCATTTTATAACGAACGAGAAAGATATTTTTAGGTATAAAGAAAATGTAATCGCCCATCTTTCAGATTCTGCTAATGTCGTTATTGGTACTTTTTCGTTTGAAGGTCCTTTGAAATGCAGTGGAATTGAAATTAAGCAATATTCCAAGGAAACATTAGCTAATGTCTTTACTCCAGAATTATCCTTACTTTCTTCACAATATGTCGACCATATAACACCGTTTGACACGATACAAAATTTTGTGTTTTGTAGTTTTCAAAAAAATTAATTATGTCAAATACTAAAAAAATTGACTTCATCCTTTTAACCGCTAAATCGCTGCATGAAAATGGCTTGCCAACCCATCGTGTAGAAGATTTTATTCAGAAATTTTGCCTTTCTTTAGCAATCGAAGCAGAATTTTTTACCACACCAGGTTCCATATTTGCAAGTATTGAAGTGGATGGGATAAAGAAACCACATTTGGTGAAAGTATCTCAAGAAGGAGATTTGAATTTAGAAAAAATAGATGCCATTCAAGAAGTCTGTAAAAAAATTGTTGTACAAGAAAGAACAATTGAAGATGGGATGGAGGAATTGCAAAAAATTAATACTTCGAATAGCCGTTATCCAAATTGGTTGATGGTTTTATTTTTTGGTTTATCTACTGGTAGTGCATCCTGTATTTTTGGAGGGAATGTGCCTGAGGTCATGTGTTCGTTATTGATTGGCTTGGGAATCGGTGGATTTAATAGTTTGTTGCCTTTTATCCCACGATTTGGAAAAGTATTTGTTCTTTTTTCGGCGATTTGGGCTTGTATTGTTGCAGGGTTATTTCAAAGTTATTACATCGATTTTCAACGCGACATTGCTACCGTTTGTGGATTGATTATTTTGATACCAGGATTCTCCTTTACGGTTTCGATTACAGAGATGGTCAATAATCACTTGATTGCAGGTTTAACACGATTTACGAATGCATTTATCACTTTTGCGATGATTGCCATAGGAATAGGCGTTGGAATGAAGCTAATTGGACATTTCAATTTACCAAGACCTTCCACAGAAATTCTCGCTATTGCGAATTGGAGTAAGTGGATAGCCTTATTTTTTGTTCCACTTGGTTTTATGATTTTATTTAAAGCCAAGCAAAAAGATTTCCTATGGATTTTACTTGCGTGTTGGTGTTCGTATTTTACCTTCGATTTTTGTAGTTCGTATTTTAGTGCTCCTGTTGCGGTATTTATCTCCTCCTTAGGATTAGGATTAGTTAGTAATGTATTTTCCAAAGTAAAACAACGCAACTCTTCCCTTTTATTGGTGCCAGGTATGATTTTGTTAGTTCCAGGATCGTTAGGCTTTTTTAGTATATCTCATTTAGTGAATAGCGATGTACTTTCTGGATTACAAACTGCTTTGACCATGTTAACTACCTCTATGGCTTTAGTATTTGGAATTATTTTTTCTAATATTTTGGTGAAAGCGGAACGATAAAAGAAACTAAAAAGCCAACTGAAAAGTTGGCTTTTAGATAGATCTTTCTTTTGTTTAATCAACACAAGCTAATGCTTGATTTATATCTGTGATTAAATCTTTGTAATTTTCTACTCCAACGGAAAGTCGGATCAATTTTTCTGTAATATGCATGATACGTTTATCTTCCATAGGTACATCCGCATGTGTCATGGTTTGTGGGTGTTCAGCAAGACTTTCGGTTCCACCTAAACTTACAGCTAACTTGATTAATTTTAACGAATCTAAAAACTGAAATGCTTCTTTTTCTCCGCCAACAATATCAAAGGAGATCATTGCGCCATTGGATGTAAATTGTCTTTTCAACAGTTCTTTATCTTTCACACTTTCTAAAAAACCTAAATAATAAACCTTTTCTACCTTTGGATGTGCTAATAAAAAGTCAGCTACTTCTTTTGCATTTCGAGCTTGCTCGTCCATACGAACCTTTAATGTTTCCAAACTCCGCATCAACAACCATCCTGTCCATGGTCCTGCCATATTTCCTAAAAAAGTACGTAAACCTTTTACTCGACCCATTAATTCTTTAGATCCCAAACATGCGCCTGCGATTACATCCGAATGTCCACCAATGTATTTTGTCGCAGAATATAATACCAAATCAGCACCATGTTTCAATGGGTGTTGCCAAATTGGTCCCATGTAGGTGTTATCAACGGATAAAACAACTGGTTTTTCAATTGTTGTAAAATAATTTTTCACCTCCGCACATAATTCAATATCAATCAATGCATTGGTTGGATTTGCGGGAGTTTCGATGTGTATCATTGTTAATCGATCCGCTCTACCTGATTTCTTTACGCGTTCAATAATTTCTTCTTTCGTGTCGGTCGCATAAAAACCAATGGATTCTATGTTTAATTTTTTTAGGAAATGATTGATAAAATGGTCTGTTCCTCCATAAACAGGTCGAGAATATAAGAGTAAATCACCTGGTGCCATAAATTCCATTAATGCAGTTGAGATAGCTGACATACCACTTTCAAAAACCGCACAATCTTCAGCACCATCCCATAAACATAAACGGTTCTCTAATATTTCTAAATCTGGATTATTTAATCTACTATATATTAATCCTAATTCTTCCCCTTTGTCCTTTTCTCGTAAGCCATAAGCTAATTCAAAAAAACGTTTTCCTTCCATTGCTGAATTGAAAACAAACGTAGAAGTTTGAAAAATAGGACATTTTATAGCTCCTTCTGACAAAGAAGGCTTATAGCCATAACTCATCATTAAGCTTTCTGGTTGCATTGACTTAAAATCCATACTATTCTTTATTTTTAAGAAAATGTATCTTATGTCACTTCATTTTGTTTTATTGTAAGAATATTATTCTTTATATCGGTGAATTTTATATTATTTATACTTTTACAATTAACTTAATGAAATAAATACAGTAATCTATTCTACCATGTTCCAATTAGATGTGCTTGACTTAAAAATTATGGCTGTTTTGAAAGAGAATTCAAAACTCAGTTACAAAGAGATTGCGGACAAGATTGGTTTAAGTACAACCCCTACTTACGAACGGATTAAACGTTTAGAAAAAAACAAGGTAATTCTCCAGTATACTATTCTTGAAAATAAACCTATTCTAAACAAAGGCATGAAAGTATATTGTCATGTTTCATTAAAATCCCATAATTTAGAATTAATCGAACTTTTTGAAAAACAAATTATAAAATTAGATGAAGTCGTTCAATGTAATCATATTGCTGGAAATATGGATTATTTACTTTTTGTAGAAGTAAAAGACATGGATGCTTATCAAGTTTTTTTGAGAACGAAATTGGCTTCTATACCTAATATTGCGAATGTGCAATCTTCGTTTGTAATGAAAAGTTTGAAAAACTAAAAAAGGATGTCTCTATAAGAAACATCCTTTTTCAAAATTGAAAATTCAATTTTATTATTTTTTTACCACTTTTATTACTTCGGAAGAAGTGTCACTTACTACATTAATAAAGTACATTCCAGGTGTGTATGCACTAATATCTATGGAATGATTTGTTGAATTTTCTAAAGTCGTAGCATAAACTTCTTGTCCGTTTACATTCAACATTTGAACATTCAATTTAGCATTCGATGAAGTAGCTCTTTCTAAGGTAATCATTGTTTCCGCAGGATTAGGATAAATACGTAGAGTACTTTCTTTTTTGTTTTCTAAACCTAAACTTTTATTTGCTTTACTGATTGTCGTGTTGGTTACAACCGCTTCATTAAAGTCGAAGTAAATGTGTGCTGTATTTTTAATTTGTTCTGATTCAGAAATTGCTTTTTTAGGTTTGATACGGTATTGAATGAAACCATGGGAAGCTTTTTCGTTTGTTGTGCTATCCATCAAGTGAATGTTTTTGAAATAAACATTCATAATGTTTCCATTCAACGAAACACGATTATCGTGACTGTAATTCATAACTTCAAACGTAGTTAAATCAAATGCTTGGTCTAAAGTATCTAATAAACGAATATTGAAAGCTGGAGCATTTCCTGTATTTTGAAAGTGAATTGTATATGTAAAATATCCATTATAACCAGGCTTGAAGTTCGCTGGGAATACTTCTTTTAAGTTTGGATCGTGTGAGTTTATTACAGAATAACAGAAGTCATACGTGTTATTTATAAGGTTATAATCACCATTCGTAGGAGTGATGGACGCTTGTACACAAATTTGATCGTTTGCTTTTGCAGTAGTATCCGTAATAAATGTTAAACCGAAATCTTCGTTAAAATTGATTGTCCCAAAATCAGCAATGTCGTAGGTAAATACATTTCCATTAACAGTTGGTGTTTTCTTTCCTGCTGTTCCTGTATATTTTACGGAACCAGTTACGGTTAATTGTAATTGACCAGATACACCTTTTGCACATTGTTTTCCATACCAGTTACTCATGTCCCCAGCAGAAATATGGATTGAATGTGGTTGACCAGGAAATACAATACCTTCAGTAGCAATCGAACGGATTCCTACATCTACACCGTCTTTGCACGTAAGCTTGAAATTCACGTTCTCTGCAAAGGGATTTTTTGTAGTGATAGAAATAAGCGTATCATTCGTTGTAGGTGAAACCACTTTGAAAGGAAGATTCGTTGTGTCAATTAGCACGTGGTATTTTGCACTGTCTTTTAGGAATTGATATACCCCGTTTAATGCCGTGTAGGTCATACCAAGTTGGTTTTTATTCTCGTCTAACAATACTACAGGAATATTGGATATTTTAGTGTCATTGAAAATCGAATATCCTAATACACCGCGTTGACCTGTTTCGCAACCTGCTTGGTTGTTTATATCATTTTCATTACAAAGTGGATAGCTTAAAGTTAATGAATCCATAGCTGGAATATAGTTCGGGAGACAAGTGAATGGGTTATTTGAAATATTAAAATCTCCTTTATAAATTGATTTTGGTAAAATTGGAAAACATTTTATAGAGTTGTTTTGACAATTAAATAATACTAATTGGCTTGGTAGTTTTGGTAAATTAGTTAATTGATTATTGTTACAAACTAAATTGGTTATAGTATTTGGTAAATCTGGTAAATTAGTTAGTTGATTGTAGGAACATTTTAATACATTTAACGAAGTTGGTAATATAGGTAGTGCTGTTAATTGATTTTCAGAACATTCTAATGATTCTAATGAATTAGGTAATTGTGGTAAGTAAGTTAACTGATTTCCAGTACAAATTAATTCGATTAATACAGAAGGTAATTGTGGTAAAACAGTTAATTGATTATTAAAACATTTCAACGAAAGTAATGAATCTGGTAATTGAGGTAATGAAGTCAACATATTCATTGCACAAACAAATTGACGTAACGAATTTGGAAGTTGAGGTAACGAAGTCAATTGATTACTATAACAGGATAAATATTTCAAACTTTGAGGTAGTATAGGCAGTTCAGTTAATTGATTACTAAAGCATTGTACATTTATTAAAGAATTAGGTAATATAGGTAAAGACGTTAATTTATTATTAGAACAATCAAAAAGAGTTAAAGTAACAGGTAATTGAGGTAAAGAAGTTAAACCATTATAAGCGCAATCTAAAGAATTAAGTACATCAGATAATTTAGGTAATGAAGTTAAATGATTAAATCTACAATCTAAAATCTTTAAGGACTCCGGTAATAATGGAAGATTTTTAAGCTTATTCGAGTAACAATGAAGTATTTCCAAATTTTTAGGTAACTCAGGCAATGAATCCAAAGATGAATATCCACATATTAAAGTATTTAAATTTTCTGGTAAGTTTGGTAATGTGGAAAATTGATTTCTATTGATATCGGTAACTGCATCTCCATTTCCAATATCCAAGATCACTAATCCTTTGAAATATTGAATTCCCTCCAAATTTTTTATAGCACGAGCTTCTGCATCCATAGTTTTAAGATTTTTCACATCTGCGTTGGATGTGTCTAATTGGTCTCCATTCATCGCATTTGGAACTACTTCCCTTAAATACTTTGCAAAATTTGTATCAGGAATGGTAACATAAGTTTGCGCAAACATACTTGTTATGAGTAGTAAAAACGCCGATAGTAAAATTGTTTTCATAGTGTTTTATTTTAATTTTAATCAAATGTAGACTCAGTATTTCGATATTAAAAGAACAAATTAGAATTCGTCGGGTTTGAATTAGAATTCGTCGTAAAAAAGGGTTTTCTCACTATCTTTGAGGCACAAAAATCCATTTTCACTGTTCATGAAAAAAGAAAATTACATACCGTTTAGCAAAGAAATCTTGTTGGAAAAACAACTGGAACAATCCTATACCAATGAAACAGATGCTACTAATTTCAAACGCTTATTTCACATCCTTGAACACTATTTTCATTATGAAGGATTTGGGTTAAACCAACATTTAAAACTGAATTACGCACATTTCGATCCCGACCGTTTGCCGGAAGAACGCGAGTTGTATGCGAATAAAAGCAACCTAAAAAGTTTTCATACCATTTTCAAAAAAGTACTCGAGCGCGGGAACTTTGAAAAAATCGAAGAAGAAGTGCTTCACAAAGCGATTAATGCTTCTGATCTTGTCGGTCTAAACCTTCATATCGACTTCGACAATTATGATGAATATTATTTATATGCCCGTGGACTTACAAAAACGAAAGAACAAGTAAAACGTTTTATCTTTTGGAAAAAAGAGGTAGAAATTGAATACTATGATCGGGTTGTAATTTACCTACACTACAAAGATGCGACTTATTTTGAATCGAAAAAAATAGACCCTGAAAAACTACACATCGATCCAAATAGTATCGTTTTAAAAATCTTCAAACGCGTACCCAAAAACGACTTAGAAACCATTTTTCCGAATGCCGAACCGAAGATGTCATTAACCGATAAGTTATTGCTTTGGATTCCAGCAATTGGTGGTGGTGTACCTATACTTTCAACAAAGGTAATCCCAGCATTGCTTAAAATTGGAGACGCTTATAAAGCTGGAAATTTGTTGCATTTACAAGGATTAAAAACAACCTTAATTCAGAGTGGTGTTGCCTTAGTGGTGTTAGGTTTATACCTATTTAGGCAATATAAAGGGTATATCAACAAGAAAAACAATTTCAAAAAGATGTTGACCGACTCCCTGTATTTCAAAAATTTAGGAAATAACGGTGGCGTTTTTCATTCCTTAATCGATGCTTCGGAAGAGGAAGAAATGAAAGAAAGTATGTTGGCTTATTCGTTCTTGTTGCAAAACAATCAGTCGACAAGCGCTGAAGTGCTCGACCAACAAATTGAAACATGGTTTGCTCAAGAATTTAAGTGTCACCTCGACTTTGATGTGAAAGATGCATTGGCAAAACTACAACACATTGGTTTGGCTAAGGAGCATAATTTGCAATGGAAGGTACTGCCGATGGAACAGGCTTTGCAACGCGTGGACGAAATCTGGGATGGTATTTTTGAGTATAATAAATAAATTTGTTTTTTAAGCAACCTATCTGTTGGCTATGCGTCTCTTTAACATAACTAACAACCCTTTGCTATGAGAAATCTATTTAACCTTTTATTTCTACTTATTTCTACATCAAGTATTTCTATAGCACAAAAACAATGTGTTGACTTTTCGAAGGATTATTTCGTAAATCCAAACGATACAACCGTAGCGGTTGGTAAAGTATTTTATGAGTCTGCTGGTATTAGATTCTATAAACCAACATTAAAAGGTCAATATTATCATTCCTATAACTCTTATCAAAAAGATAGCCTAGGAGGAATTTTTACAATCGGTGATATTGCATTAACAGTTACAAATTACACCTGCGGCAATAAAGTACTTACTTTTAATTCTGTAGCTTCTTCCTTTATTGTTATAGATGGAGATACTATCTTGAATAATTACGATTATAAGAATAATACAATCTATTTTACTAGTAAAAATTACACCCTAACTAGAGATACAGCATCTTTTTTCACAGTAAAAGGTAACTTTAGCGATATACAAGTATTAGGCGGATGTCACATCTTAAAAGATATCTGTATTGATTGTAACTACGATGAAAAAACATGTTTATATCTACCAGAAAAAGGAGATACATTGTTAAATACAAATGATTTAAAAACAGGAGATGTTTTATTTCAAACAGGAGATATAAAGTTAATTAAGCCGAGTGATATTAGTTTGAATGGACATGGTAATAGTTATCAGTATATTCATGAAGGAAAATTTTTAATGATAGGAGATATTTCCATTGATGTTAGTAGTGCGAATTGTACGAATAAAACATTAACGTTTGATTATGCCTATATTGAAGCAATGGCAATAGATGGTGATACGATTTTTAATAATAGTTATGGCGGTCAACCGATGGTGAAACATTTTCAAGGCAAATCCTATGAGTTTATAACCAATGGTAATAATTATCAAATTACTGGAGAATTTAATACCGTAACCCTCTTTTCAAATACAACCTTCTTATCCAATATATGTTTAAGTTGTTCTCCAATAAAAAAGGCGCTATCTATTAATGAGCTTAAAAAAGAATCAACGATAATCTATCCTAATCCTGTAAATCAATCTTTTACTTTTACGAATAATGAACAAATCGTTAATCAACAATATACAATCTATGATATTACTGGAAATGTTATCAAAACGGATTGGATAAAAGATAGTATTAACACTGTAAATACGAGCGACTTTAAACCTGGTATTTACTTTTTATCCATTGCCGGAGTAACAGAAAAGTTTATCAAAGAATAATTGATTACCCCACCAACAATCCAAACAAGGTTGGGTTATTATTCAAATACTCAAACGTAAAATTCAAGGCGTTTAATCTTTCGCAAATCCCTTGGAAATCTTCTTTGTTTTTTAGCTCGATTCCTACAACTACAGGTCCGCTCTCACGGCTATTTTTCTTGGAGAATTGGAAATAGGTAATGTCGTCTTCCTGACCCAATACTTCGTTTACGAATGCTTTCAAAGCTCCTGGACGTTG
>CANGOF010000047.1 GCA_947455515.1 Flavobacteriia bacterium | reverse complement strand
TCATTACCAGCTTTTACAAGTGGAAGACTATTTACTTTTACTTCTATCGTGTCGGTATTTGTACAGTTAATTGCATCTTTTCCTGTTAGCACATATTTTTTTGTGGATATGGGTGTAAATGCAACGTTATCTGATACACCATTATCCCAAGTATAGGCTAATGCATTTCCTTTGGAAGAAAGAATGACAGGAAAACCAAAACATACCGAAGTGTCATTACCAGCTTTAACGATTGGTGCAGCGTTGACATTTACTAATAAAGAATCTTTGTTAACACAGCCGTTTACATCCGTACCAATTAATACGTATTTTTTATTAGCGTTTGCTTTAAATAATATTCTATCAATTACACCATTGTCCCATTGGTATGTAAATGCTCCACTTCCTTTTAAAATCACATCAAATCCTTGACAAACGGTTGTATCATTTCCTGCTTTTACCGTTGGTAAGGAATTAATACTAACAACGACCGTATCTTTGTTTTTACAACCCGCAAGATCTGTTCCTGTAACTATATAGGTTAGTGTAGAGACAGGTGTAAATGCAACATTGTCACTTACGCCATTGTCCCATGAATATGTACTTGCTCCAGATGCTTTCAGTGTAATGGAAGAACCAATACACACACTTTGGTCTTTTCCACCGTCTACTTTTGGAGGTTGGTTAATAGATACATCTACATTATCTGTATTTGTACATCCGTTAATATCTTTACCTATAACGGTATAAGTTAATTTTATTAATGGTGAAAAACTAACATTGTCAGTTATTCCATTATCCCAAGTATAAGTTGAAGCACCAGAACCTTTCAATATTGCTGTTGTACCACTACAAATTGTTGTGTCGTTTCCTGCCTTAACTAATGGTAATTGATTAATCGTAACGATTACTGTATTAGATTTTTTACACCCATTTGCATCTGTTCCAATGACAGAATAGGTTTTGGTAATTGTAGGAAAAAAGGAGGTGTTATCTAAAACACTATTATCCCACACATAACTTATTCCTCCAGTACCTTTTAATTTAAGGGACTGTCCTTTACAAATTGAGGTGTCATTTCCAGCTTTAATCGTTGGTAATGGATTAACTGTAATTTTAAATGTTTTACTTGAACCAGCGCAAGTAACACCTCCATTCGCAAAATGAGGAGTCACAGTTATGGTCGCAACTATAGGTGAAGTGGTATTGTTTGTTGCTGTAAATCCCAATATATCTCCCGTTCCTGAAGCTGCCAATCCAATAGATGGTGTGTTATTAGTCCAAGTATAGGTATTTGTTCCTCCAGTATTATTGGTTGTAAAATAAATATCAGAAGTATTATCGCCAGTACATACAGATATGTCAGTGATGTCATTTACATGCGCATTTGGATTAATAGTTATGTAATGCTCAGTAGCTGGTCCTGTACAAGAAATATCTGTTGCAGTGACAAAAATTGTATCTAATATTGGAGCATACGTATTGTTTATAGCTGTAAATGAGGTGAAAACACCAGTTGCACTATCAATTTGACCTATTTTTGTTGTAGGTAGAATGCCATTTGTCCAGTGTATTTTACCTCCTACAGGTGTGGAAGTATATGTAATTGCATTTACTGTTGTATTATTACATTGAACAATAGGAGTTTTGTTGTCAACGGTTGGTGAATTACAATTTAAGGCTGTACAACTTCCAGTAAATGCTTTTCCACATAAATCTCCAATTGGAGTAATGGTAATATCTACTTTTTCATTCAAAGTTAATCCATTAATCACGGTTTGAATTGTTCCTGCCGTTAAGGTTCCGTTTCCTGATTTTCCCTTATCTGTTGTGTAGTTATAAGTATAACTCGTGGCTGCAGTATTATCATTCCACTTAAATTGAACTGAATTTGTTGTTTTTGTTCCGCAAGTAATAGTTTGTGTAGTTATGTCATTAACTGTTATTGTTGCAGTTCCTGTTTGATTTTGAGAACAAGTTGTTGTAGAAGCATCTTTTACACTTACCATGTTATAAATAAAAGTTCCTTTTGTGGAAGTCGGTACACTAATAGTTGCAGAGTTACCTGTACTTACAACTGTTTTATTTGCCCCCCCGCCAATGTTGTAGGTGAAAATATAAGGTGCAGTTGAACTATCTCCTTTAAGCGTGATATTCGGAGCTGCATCATTTTTACAAACGGTAACTGTTCCACTAATTTTTGCAGTAGGTAATGGGTTAAATACCACATGTACGGGTTTAACATCTTTACAAGTTGCGCTTTTTGCACCTCTAATGTAGTATGTTCCAGATGATTTTATTGCAGTTTGATTAGTTAATGGGATAGTTGCTAAATTATCTTTCCAATAACTGTAGCTTAAATTTGGAGTAGAGCCTGTTGTTATGCCTGATAATGTCAAGTTTACACTGTCCATTTTACATTTTGGAGCTGGATCTGTTATGCTTAATGTAGGTGTAGCTCCTACAGTAACAGTAGTTGTTAAACTATCTTTACATAATGAGGTTCCAAACATGGTTACAAAACAAGTAAAAGGAGTAACTCCTGCGACAGTTGGTACATAAACTAAACTATCCGTTTTTGAAACTTCAACCCGCGTAGTTGAATTTACCCAAGAGTAAGATATAGCACCTTTTGGAGCATATAATTTTGCTGTATCTCCCAAACAAACAGATGCCGGTTTTATAATTTCAAAAGGAGCACAAGCAAACGATAAATATACATAACCATAGTGACCTCCTTGAGCACAATCTCCAGAAGTAAAACGAACGTGTACATTCTTTCCTATATAAGGGTTTAAGTCGATTCCTACTTTTGTCCAAGATTTATAGATTACATCTGTTTTATTTGGTGCTTTTTGAAAACCAATGTTGTCACCATAACCTGTTTTTGGTGCAGCAACTAAATAATCTCCACAGCTAATTTGATTACCATCATCATCAAACAATTCCACTTTGAAAAATGGTTGTTCCTCTGAACCGTGACCACCATTCTGTAGTACAGCTGCATAATTATAGATGAAAAATGCGTTGGAAGAAGTTACAGGAAAATATTGTTCAAACGTTGCCCCATGTGGTGAACTTACAGCTGTTCCATCTCCTAATAAAATCGAAGTGTTATATCCAGGACATACCATTGGAAATCCACAAATCGGATCAATACCAGTTGTTTTTAATGAAAACATTGCAGGTGGTGTTACATTTGATGTTTTAGCAACATAATCAGGAGCGGCACTTCCCGCACTCGATTTATTCACATCTCCAGTGGTTCCAAACCATCCAGTTAATCCACTTGAAAAATCAGTGTTTGTACATGTACCTACTAATGGCGCTTCTGCTGGTTTAGAAACACAAATTCCAAAGGATCCATTATTATTGTTTCCATTTTCCCAAACTCGTATCCAAATAGTATCTCCTGGGTTTAAACCTTGTTTATGTATCATAGGCATGGTTCCAGTACCTCCATCATCATCACAAGTAATTAAGGATAGAGCCCCACATTTTCCTGAATAAATTGCCATTTCACCATCTATAATGGTTAATTCTTTTGTGTCAATGGTTAGTTCACCGCTAAATGGAACCTTCGTTTTGAACCAAACATCCCCTCCTGAATATCCTGCACATCCTGGTGCAGGTGGACCAACACTACCGGTTGCTGCATCATTTGAGTAAGTTAAATAATTACAACTTGTTGCTGCGGTTAAATAAATGGCTTTACAAGGCTCATCGTTAGAAGGAGGAATTGGAGGTAAGGTGACATTTGTAGTAAATGTCATTGGTGAAGGCGTAGTACTTCCTGCGTCATAAACTCTATAATAATAAGTGCTTCCAATAGTAAGTCCTGTAAATGTTTTTGATCCAGAACCATTTTTTGGAAAACGTGCATCATCACATGATCCTGCAGCAGATGGGAATGGGGTAGGAGTAGCACTACAATTTGAGAATAATTCAACAACAGGGTTGTAATCTTTGGACGAATTTACATAAATCGCATGTGATGTTGCAGTAGCTGTAAATTTATACCAAACATCATCGTTTGCTGTACCTCCACAGGTTCCGGCGGGAACAGATTGTGAAGCAAATGAACCGTCTCCAGAAACAGCAGTTCCTCCAATAGTTTGATTAATAGCACCAGAACATTCATCATTAATTGGCGCATGTGTTATCGCAGTTTTAAATTGCATTGGATAGGTATTTGTCGCTGCATTGTCATATATACGATAGTAATAAGTTGACCCTATCATAGTAGCAAGTGAAGATGTTCCAAAGGAAGAAATTAGATAATCAACATTATTACAGAATGCTGGTACCAAAGGAGTGCCACAAGCTGAAAATACTTGAACTACTGGGTCATAGCCTGTAGGTGCTTCTACCGAAATAAATTCTTTGGTACTAACAGCTGTAAATTTATACCATACATCGTCATTTGCACTTCCAACACATCCCGCTAACGACGTCGTGGTATAGGTTCCGTCACCAATAATTGGAGTATAGGTCGTACTTGGTGTAACTGAAATTGCATTCGAACAATCGTCATTTGTAACCTGTTCAACCACGCAAGTTTTAAAACTCATAGTATCTTGATTGGTTGTATTTTTGTCGTAAACACGATAATAGTATGTGCTTCCTGCTGTTAATCCTGTTAATCCAACAGTTCCAAAACTTCCTGTTGGATATACATCATTACATGAAATGGAGGTAGGAGAAGTGGAACAATTGGAGTAAACCTGAACAACCGGGTCGTATTTAGAATCATCAGGCGTTACACTAATAAATTGAATAGGCTTACTTGCAACAAATTTAAACCATACATCGTCGTTTGCAGCGCCAACATTTCCAGCACATTGCACTAAGGACTGAGTTGCGTACATTCCATCTGCATCAACAGGAGAACACGTACTCCCAGGACTAACACTTAATGCGCCTGCACATTCATCATTAGGTACCGCATTTACAACGCAAGTACTAAATGTCATTGTGTCTTGATTGATTGTCGCTTTGTCAAATACACGATAGTAATATGTATTACCTGTAGTTAAACCATTCACTAATCCAGTTCCAAATACACCTTTGGAATAAAATGCGTCGTTACAATATGCAGGGGCTAATTTAGTAGGCGTAGCACTACATCCTGAAAATACTTCAACAATTGGATCGTACAATGCATCATTTGGAGTTACTGAAATAAATTGACTAGGGCTTTGTGCAATAAACTTAAACCAAACGTCATCATTTGCATCCCCCGTACAGTTGGTAACAAGACTCTCACTTGCATACATTCCATTAGAAGTCACGGAAGTACAACTACCACTCGGTAAAACAGTTAATGAGCCTGCACAATCGTCGTTTATGGGTGGGGTTGCCACACATGTAGAAAAAGTCATGGTAATAGGATTGGTAGCATTTTTATCGAAAACTCGGTAATAATAGGTGTTACCAACAGTTAAACCGGAAACTTTTGCTGAACCAGTAGTCGCAGGGTCGTAATCCGTATCATTATTAAATGTTGGAGATAACGGAGTAGGATTTGCACTGCAATTAGAGAAAACTTGTACAACTGGATCATACAATAAAGAAGCATTTACACTAATAAAATGAGAAGTATTAGTTGCAGTGAACTTATACCAAACATCATCATTTGCATTTCCGATAGTAGCAGCTAATGATTGTGTAGTGTATGTTCCATCACCTGGAACTAAGGTACATGTATATCCAGGATTTAATTTGGTTGCTTTAGCGCAATCGTTGTTAGTTACTGGATTTACAACACAAGTGTTAAATGTCATAGTTGCAGGATTGGTCGAAGCCATATCATAAACACGATAGTAATAGGTATTCCCTTTTATTAATCCTGAGACAATCGCATTCCCGAAATTTCCTTTTGCATAACTTGCGTCATCATAAAAAATTGGAGTTAATGGAGTTGGTGATGGGCTACAACCTGAAAAAACTTGAACAACCGGATCATAATCAGAAGATGGATAAACAGAAATAAAAGCTATCGTTGTATCTGCTACAAATTTATACCATAAATCGTCATTTGCTGTTCCTTTTCCTGTAGCCGAAACTAATGATTGTGTTGCATAACTTCCATCTCCAAAAGTTTGTGTACATGTAGTACCTAATTTCATTAAGGTTGCTCCAGTACAATCGTCATTAGATGGTGGTGTATTAATTGAAATACTGAAATAAGGGGTTGTGGAAGATATGTTTGCCGAATGATATACGCGTACGTAGTACCAATTTCCAATTGTTAAATTGGTGTTTGAAGCAGTTTCTAATTGACCATTACTCGTAGCATCTTGACAATCTAAGGAAGTTAAACTTGCACATGTGCCACTAAATAGTTGAACAACAGCGTCAAAGCTTGTAGATCCTGTTACAGAAACAAAATGAATTTTATTTGTTGCTTTAAATTTATACCAGACATCATCATCAGCCGTACCTTTACATCCGACCATGGATTGTGTAGCTCCCGCCGTTTTACCATTGGTAGGAAAAGCTGTTTCGCCAGGATTTCCTGGAGTTAAGGTGTATGCACCACTACAATTATCGTTTTGAATAAAATTTTCTACACAGGTTGAAATGGAAGTCGTTGTAGGAAGCGTATTTGAAACATTATGATAAACCCGATAATAATAAGTAGTTCCAATAGTTAAAGAAGGTATGGTTACACTCAATGTTGGAGTAGTGCTAGTGATAGCACTTCCAATAGCTGTTAAAGTACCACATGTTCCTGAATATAATTGTAATCCAACTCTAAAATCTCCTGAACCTATAACATTAATGTAATGCGTTGTTGTTTTTGCTGTAAAAGTATACCAAATATCAAAAAAAGAATTTGCTGGTGACAAAGTTGATTTGGTTGACGATGCAAAATCTCCTGATACAGAAGTACAAGCAGAGTCAGGTGTAATGTTAATTGAACCACTACAATTGTCATTGCTTGGTTGTGCAAATACTCCAAAAGAAATAAAACAGAGGAATAAAAATAATATACTGGTTATATGATTTTTAGGATGAGTATTTACCATAGTTAATTTCAAATGTCTTAAAAAAGCATCCTATTTCGTAAAATGAAGCATACTTTATCAAATTTAATTATTAAACGTGGCTTTTTACAGTTGGTTGCTTATGATTTTTTAACATTTCGGTTTATACTTAACTCAAGAAGGCTGATTCGATAAGAATCAGCCTTCTATTTTAAAACGAGCTTTCTTTATTTTATTAAATTTAAGTGACCAGTTAGATAATGTTCTTTGTCGTTTTGTTTTTCTTTAAATTGTAACTTCCAAACATATGTCGCACTCTCAATAATTTTATTTCCATAGGTTCCGTCCCAACCGTAGCTCGGATTAAAGGATTCAAATATTATTTCTCCCCAACGATTATAAATAGAAAAATAATAATGTTGAGGATCAAATCCACTAAAAAACACTGGTTGGAATGTATTGTTTACTTCATCCCCATTTGGAGTAAAAGTATTTGGGATGTAATAAATAACATCATCCAAAATGGTAAACTTTTGTTCGTACTTGCTAATACAACTCGTATCTGAAAAACTATTTATAGAAGAAGTGTACAAAATGATTTTATAATCGCCTGCAATTGGATCGAAAGTATGATTTGGATTTTTTAAGTTAGAAATTGGTGAATTGTCATCAAAAGTCCATTTGTAAACAACGGAGTTATTAGAGGATAAATTAGTAAGTGCAAGCGTTGGGTCTAATAATGAGGTATTGTTTTTGTCCATTTTGAATTTTGCAATAGACGGTGTCATTACAGTAATTTTAGTCTGTACCGTATCAACACAACCATTACGATTTACGATTAATGAAACGTTAAAACTATCTGGTATTTGAAAGGTATGTAGTTCATCTAAATCGGCATCTACTTTTTTAGTCAACGTTGCTCCATCACCAAAATCCCAAGTAATGGTTGCATCATTGTATCCTGATTGATTTGTAAACCTAACTGTCAAAGGCGCACACCCAGTAGTTTTATCTACAATGAAATTAGGTGTTGGAATTGGAAATACATTTAAATCAACCACATTGGTGAAAATTTCACAAGAATTGATGGTTCCTAAAATACTTGCGCGGTATTTATTTCCATTTAATCCTGCAAGGTTATTGATAAATAAACCTGAAGTTTTAACTCCTGAATATACGCCAGAATTTACTAAGTCTGTCCAGTTGGTACCATCCTTACTCTCTTGCCATTTTATTCCAGAAATACTATCATTTCCCTTAGCAACAAAAGAAAAACTTACTGTTTCGCTGATACATTTACTTGCCGATTTTGGTTGAGTAAGTATAGTAGCTTTTTTACAACTATCGGTCATTGCGATTAGGGTAGCAGGTAAATAACAAGTACCTGTAGCTCCTTTTGGGGTTACTTTAAGTTGTACTTTATCTCCCATCTTTAACCCTCCATGGGTATAAGTTGTTGCCAAAGGATTTGGTAAAGTCACACTTGTGAATGTTGTAGCCGCATTTACAGGGTTTAAAGCGGTTGACACATCATAACTTGTAGCCCCATTTACTGCATTCCAAGCAAAACTAATGGAATTCATTGTAGAGTCGGTTGCAGTTATTTTTGTAGTTAAAAATGGATTAATAGTTAGATGAAACTGTATTGGACTACCAACGCATCCTGCTAAAGTTGGAGTTACTTCTATCGTATTTGTAATTGGTGACGATGTTAAATTTTGCACTTCAAATTTTGCAATATCTCCCACGCCAACACTTGCTAAACCAATTGAAGCATCTGTATTTGTCCAATTGAAAGTTGCACCGGTTGGAGTGCTTGTAAAAACGGTTGTAGGTTTGTTAGTTTTGTGACATAAAGTCGTGTCTAATATAGCGCTGATTACAGGAATTTCATTTATAGTAATTACTGCCGATCCATTTATTGTACCTGTGCAATTTGCATCACTTACAGAAACTAAATTATAGGTGGTAGTAGCTGCAGGTGAAACGGCTATAATAGATGGCGAACTTGCAACGGCAGTCTTACTAATTGTAGTTGTTCCATCTGAATAAGAGTAATTCCAAGGTGCAATTCCAGTCAATGCAACGTTTAAATTAGTAGATTTCCCTTTACAAATAGCTGTTGTTCCTGTTAATGTTGCTGTAGGTAAAACATTAACCGTTAATAAAGCCGAATTAGATGTTATTGAACAGATACCTCCTGATTCTATAACTTTTGCTTTGTACATATTTCCATTTAAACCAGTCACATCAGATATAGTTAACGTTAATCCTGTTTCTCCACTATAAATAGTAGATGGGGAAATATTTGTGTAACTTACTCCATTGTTTGTACTTACCATCCACTGTATGGTTGATCCACCGGTTTGTGCGATAGTGAATGAGGTACTTGTTCCTGCACACTTAATTGACGAGCTTGGATGGGTATCTATCGTTGGGGAAGGACAATTGTTAGCTGTACAGCTAAGTGTAGCTGCAGTATAACATCCAGTTCCATTAGGTGTAACGGTAATACTTCCAGATCCACCTCCAGGTAAACCTGATAATGTATAACTTAAAGAAGTTTGATTAGCAGCAGTTTGGGCACCAGAGCCTGAATTATAAGAAATGGAATAATCCGTAACTCCAGTACATGCAGTCCAATTAAATGATGCACTTGATGTAGTAGATGTGCCACAGGTTAAAGTTGGAGTTTCTATTGGTTTGATGGTGACTGTATTACTTTGTCCAGTTACAGCTTGAGTACATCCATTATTGTCTGATATGCTATTGATAGAAAAGGTATTATTCGAAGAAGGGGTAGATGGAATCGTTATTGTTGTTGAATTTCCAGAGGTTGTGCTAAGAGTATTTCCTCCAACACCACTTTTAGTGTAGGTGAATGTATAAGGTGTAGTACCATTCGCTCCAGTAAACGTTACAATCGGACTGGAAACATTTTCACATTGACTTACATTACCAGATAAAGTCGCTGTCGGCAAAGGGTTTACTGTGAGTAATGCTGCAGTAGAAGTTAATATACAGGTTCCTGTAGCAGGAGAAATAACTACTTGATATTTGTTTCCTGTTAAGCCAGTTACATCAGAAATACTTAATGTAGTGGAAGTTACTCCAGAATAAATTCCATTAGCTACAACATCTGTATAAGATGTACCACCATTCGTACTAATCTGCCATTTAAAAGTAGAACCTCCAGTTTGAACTACACTAAACGAAGTAGCAGTTCCTGCACATTTCGTTGAATTTACAGGTTGTGTGGTAATCGTTGGGGAAGGACAATTATTGGCGGTACAAGAAAAGGTAGCTGGTGTATAACAACCTGTTCCTACAGGGGTAACCGTTAATGCTATTGTTTGCCCCATAGATAATCCAGAAATTGTTTTTGTTAAACCTGCCTGAGAGGAAGTAATAATGCCAGTTCCTGGATTATAAGAAAGTGTATAGCTTGTTGCTCCTGTGTTTGCTGCCCAATTAAAATCGACAGAATTTGTAGTAGAAGTACCACAAGAAATAGAAGGTGCTTCAGTTGTTTTTAATGAAACATCCACTTTAGTACGTGTACTCTCACAACCTCCGGATGTTTGTGTTACCCAATAGGAAGTAGCTACAGAAATTGCTGGAGTATTATAACTTGCAGTCGTAGCTAAAACGGTACCTCCAGTCGCTGCAGAATACCAAGTATAGTTAGCTCCTGTATTGCCAGATGCAGTTAACGTAGTTGATGTACCACTACATACAGCAGCATTAGCGCATGTTGGTGCTGGCGGACCTGTTACTGAAACAGTAACTGATTTGGTGGAAATACAACCAGCATCATCTTTAGCTGTTAGTGTGTAGGTGTTTGCAGTACTTGTGGTGGTCGTTGCAGAACCTGATTGAGAACCAACTCCAATATTGTTTGTATTAGATAATCCTGTAGTAGGACTCCAACTCATTGTGTTAATATTGTTATTTGCTGTACTACTACCTGAACCCGTAGAAATTGTACCGCTTGTTGTTACACTACCAACTAAATTCAAACTATTTCCTGGACAAATAGATGTTATAGAAGGAGTTATATTTATTTGTGGTTTGTCAACAACATAAATTTTTTGAGAAGAACTATTCGTACAATTAAACGTATTTGTAACGGAAAGTGTTTCTGTATATATTCCTTTTGTAGCAAATGTTCTCGATTGAGCTCCAGAGCCTGTAACTGTTTGACTTGAACCTGTATTGTCAAATTTCCATGCGTAAGTGAAATTACCTACTGAAGTGGATGGTGTAAATGTTACGGCGTCTCCTGTACAAATGTTGTAATCGTTTGGACTTATTGTGAAAAGCGAATCAGGCGAAAATGTTGCGGTTCCTCCAAAAGTAAGGTCAAAGCCGTCACTTGCACTAGGTGATGCGTTATCTATTACTAACACATAAGTCGTTCCTGGCACTAAGGTCACATATTGTAAAAATTCATCTGAAGTACCCGCACATCCAGATGCTTCCGTTTGGTCTGTACTTGTCATATTTAACCCTGTACTTCCGTCACCAACCCAACAAGAGCTAGTATTTATTCTAAGTGGTGTTAATGTTCCACAAGCATTGGCAGTAGAAGATTGATAGAGACCAAAATCAATATCATTCGCTGTGGTTTTTGGTTTAATATTGAACGTTAAATTCCCAGCTTTACCAGCAATAAATTGATACCAAATTGTTTGATGCTCAGTCATCTTTACCCCATTCAAGGCAAGTGTTGATGTCTCTTGCTTGGTTCCAAATGAGGTAATTGCAGATACAGAAGGGGTAGATTTTTCGCTGCATAATTTTACAGCTCCAGTACAATCTTCAGAACCAGTTGGTGCAGGGTCAGAATTAATCAAACACATTCCAAAATCTCCACGATCACCACTTTGTGATGAAATACGAATAAAATAAGTGTGTCCTTTTATTAAGTTATTAGCATTTAATGTTGCATTGGAAGAATAGGAACTCCCTTCTATACATGTAAGAGGAGAGAAATTGGCATTATAACTGGAACTACTACCTGTACAAGTTCCATCCAAAAGTGCAATCCCTGGACCGTAGATATAAGAATAACCACTAGATTTCATTCCATCTACAGTTACTGAAAGTTTTGTTCCAACTGCTGTAAATGTAAACCAAACATCGTAATTGTTACCAGTTGACCAGCAACTTTCAGGAGCCATCGTACCAGAAGCAGTAGGCATTTGGGTTGCTGTTTTATTAGTGAAATCACCAGTGTAACAAAAACTTCCGGGACTGGAAATAACCGTCGCATCATAACAATTATCTCCTTGCGAAAAGGATTGAAAAAAAGATGTTAATAGTAAAGAAAAAACTAAGTATATTTTTTTTGACATAGAATAATAAATACGAATCAATTTAAAGACTTACTTTTTAATCATAAGTTGCTTCAAATTTACGATTTATTTTACAAGTTTTCAGTCAATTTAAACTCTGAAGTTGTATGAAATATCAAATCAGGATAATCTTTTTCTGCCATTTGCAATAAGAAAGGAGTTTCTGCCAAAAACACATAGTTATCGTCCTTATCTTTTGCAATATTGCCTGATTTTGTTGAAATAAAACGTTTCAATTCAGCATCGTTATCTGTAGTAATCCAACATGCTTTAACGTAATTTCTTGGGGTAAATCTACAAGACGCTCCATATTCATGTAACAAACGGTGCGCGATAACTTCAAATTGTAATTGTCCTACTGTCCCAATTATTTTACGATTTCCAGGTTGTTGAACAAATAATTGTGCTACTCCTTCGTCAGTCAACTGACTTATTCCTTTTTCTAATTGTTTTGACTTTAATGGATCTAAATTTTCTAACTCTTGGAATAATTCAGGTGAAAAGCTTGGAATTCCTTTAAACATGAATTTTTCTCCTTCGTTTAGTGTGTCACCAATTTTAAAATTACCTGTGTCGTATAATCCAATCACATCCCCTGGAAATGCTTCATCAATTACACTCTTGTCTTGTGCCATGAAGGAAGTCGGATTCGGGAATTTAAATTTCTTGCCTAAACGAACATGATTGTAAAAGGTGTTACGTTCAAATTTACCAGAAACGATTCGTAAAAAAGCGATTCTATCTCTGTGTTTAGGATCTAAGTTTGCATGAATCTTAAATACAAATCCTGAGAATTTATCATCGTATGGGTCGATTGTTTTTATATCTGTTTCTCGAGATCTTGGGGTGGGGGATATTTCAATAAATGCATCTAATAATTCTTGGACCCCAAAATTATTTACAGCGGATCCAAAAAATACAGGAGCATATTCTCCTGATAAATAAGTTTCTCGATCAAATGGATTGTAAACTCCTGCAATCATTTCTAAATCATCACGCAACTCTTTTGCAAAAGCATCTCCAACCAATTCGTCAATCTCAGAACTATTTACATCACTAATTGAAACTACTTCTTTTGCAATTTTCGTTTTACTAGCTTGAAATAAATTAACGTTCTTTTCATAAATATTATAAACCCCTTTGAATCGGTCTCCCATACCAATAGGCCAAGCCAAAGGACAAACTTTAATGTCTAATTTAGATTCAATTTCGTCTAATAAGGTAAAAGGATCTTGTCCTTCACGGTCCATTTTATTAATAAAAACAATAACAGGTGTATTTCGCATACGACAAACTTCCATTAACTTTTCCGTTTGTTGCTCCACTCCATTTGCACAGTCAATCACCAAAATTACACTATCTACTGCTGTCAATGTGCGGTAAGTGTCTTCAGCAAAATCCTTGTGACCAGGAGTGTCTAAGATGTTTACTTGTTTTCCTTTGTATTCAAATGCCATTACCGAAGTAGCAACAGAGATTCCTCTTTGCTTTTCAATTTCCATGAAATCGGAAGTAGCAGTCTTTTTGATTTTATTATTTTTAACTGCCCCTGCAGTTTGAATCGCCCCTCCAAACAACAATAATTTTTCAGTTAATGTTGTTTTACCTGCATCTGGGTGAGAAATTATCCCAAATGTTCTGCGTTTGTCGATGGATTCTTTAAATTTCATAAAAATGAGTATTAATAAAAAAAGTCGTCTCAAAAAGACGACTTTAAATTAAGGGAGGAAGATGGGTCTCGAACCCACGACCTTCGGCACCACAAACCGACGCTCTAACCAACTGAGCTACATCCTCCATGTTTTGGTTTGCAAATATAAATATTATTTTTTAAAAGGAAACAAATAATATTAAAATATTTTTTCTTAAAACGTCAATTTTTTAAAGATTAAATTTGACTGATAAAATTGCCACTTTAAAACACCTCATAAATAATTGTTTATAAATTATTTAACTTTCAACGCGTACATTTCTTTTTCTCCAATATATCCCCTTAGTGTATCTCCAATGTTTACTGGTCCAACACCAGCAGGAGTTCCAGTAAATAGAATATCTCCTATTTTTAAAGTCATAAATTGAGATACATAAGAGATAATAGTGTCAATACTAAAAATAAAATCTTTTGTATTTCCTTGTTGTACAAGTTGATCATTTTTTAATAAATGAAAAGAAATTGATCCCAAATCTAATTCTGATTTAGAAATGAATTGTTCGCAGATAACAGCAGAACCATCAAATGCTTTGGCTCTTTCCCAAGGTAATCCTTTTACTTTACATTCTTCTTGTAAATCTCTCGCTGTAAAATCTATCCCCAAACCTATTTCATTATAATAGGTGTGTGCAAATTTTTTTGAAATGTTTTTCCCTAATTTATTTATTCGTACAATTACTTCACATTCATAATGTAAGTCTTTTGTGAATTCCGGGTAATAAAACGACGTGCGCTTAGGTAAAATAGCTGAATCCGGTTTCAAGAAAAATAATGGAAACTCCGGAATTGGTGCATTCATTTCTCTCGCATGGTCAGCATAGTTTCTACCAATACAAATAATTTTCATCTATTTTTGAAATTTTGATTTTAATGCTTCTATTTGGCTATTCAAATCTAATGAACTTTCTTTTTCTACTTTGTGTTCATTTTTAATTTTTTCCATTTCTTCACGAAGCTTTTGTTTCGTATAGAGAGGAAAATCGGTACTTGGAGAAATAAACCAGCTGTAATATCCTGGCTCCGTTTCGTGAATTTCCTTCACTGTTTTTCCCTTATGTTTTCCAAAATTGTAAACACCTTCGTTATTTTCATTAACTACAAGTCTTCCTGCAAAATCTAATGTTTTTAAATTTCCTGCTCGAGAAAATTCAGATAATGAGGAAATATCTGGTTTTAAAGAATCGTATTTTTCCAATTGCGATTTTAACACTTCCCAAGTTGCATTTGTATCGTTCATCGCATCATGTGCATCTATCAATTCCTTTTGACAGTAAAACTGATAAGCCGCACTTAAAGTACGTTGTTCCATTTTATGGAAAATATTCTGAACATCCACAAAATGTCGAGTAGATAAATCGAAATTACTACCCACTCGTATTAATTCTTCTGCTAATAATGGAATATCAAATTTATTGGAGTTGTAACCAGCTAAATCAGCGTCTCCGATAAATTGAATTACTTTTTCCGAAAGTTCTTTAAACGTAGGTGAATCTTTTACATCTTCATTTGAAATCCCATGAATTTTAATTACTTCTTCATTGATTGTCATCTCTGGATTGACAAGTGATTTAAATCGCTCTTCGCTTCCATCTGGATTAATTTTTAAAATTGCTATCTCAACAATTCGTTCTTTGGAAATATTTAATCCAGTAGCCTCCAAGTCGAAAATGGCTAATGGTCTTGTAAGTTGTAATTTCATAAAGTCTATAACGGAGATTATCTCTTGATAATAAGTGTTGGTTCGTTAACAGTTAATTCACGTTCCACTTTTTCAATGTTTAACTCACAGGAAGTACTTATGTTTTCAGTATAGAGTACTTCTTTGTTTGGACCTAATACTTCTACTAAATAATCCCTACATGGTTCTAAGGCTGTAATAAAATATCCGTCACGTAAACGAGGTCTAAGAATTTTCTTTTTATTAGAATCACAGTTTTGACAAGAAACTTCAACGTCTGTTAATTTATTTAATTGTTTTTTGTCGGTACGTTGAATGTGACCTGTTAATAAGAAATTGTTCTTGATATCTTTAGGTACGTAGTTTATTTCGTAAATATCTACTTGACCAACGCCATTTAATCGGTTAGAAGAAAAATAAGCTTTTAATCCATCAGCTGTAGTAGAATAATAGATGTCGTCACGCTCTGAATTGATAGGAAAACCTAAGTTAACAGGCGCACTCCATAAATTATCATCTATTTTTACACTTGTATAGATATCAAATCCTCCCATGCTTTTTTCGCAATTACTTGAAAAGTAAAGGTTTTTATTATCAATTGATAAGAAAGGCGCATCTTCGTCATATTGAGAATTGATGGTAGGCCCCATATTTTGAGGTTTACTCCAATTTCCATCCGGTAATTTTACAATTCGGTACAAATCTCGACCTCCATATCCACCAGGTCGGTCCGAAGAGAAAATAGCAAAATTGTTATCTTCATTGAAATATATATGACTTTCCCATGATTTGCTATTGACCTCAGGAATAGTAATTAATGTTAAAGAGTCAGTATTTCTTGATGTTACTAATAAGTCAATTTGAAATAAATCACCATTTTGTTTCGTATCTCTATAAACGTACATCATACGTTCATCAGGAGTAATAGAAACAGTAGCTTCGTTAAGCTCCAATTTACAGAAATTCATTTTCTTTGGTTTAGTCCAAGTGGTATCTGTTTTCTTATAACTTACATAGATGTCTTCTGGTGATAAGTTAGTAAAATCTTCTACATATTCTTTTAAGGTATCTTCTAACCAGGGTTGACGAGAAGTAAAATAAATTGTACTACCGTCAGGGGAAATAATCGGTGCGTATTCAGGATTTGGAGTATTTACAGAATCACCTATCAATCGAATGTCTACCTTTTTAGGGTTAGCTCTGTATTTTGCTGCAACCCCTGTGTTGGCTACTTTTAAACTTGCTATTTTTGTTAAGCGTGTTGTTTTTCCTACCTGTGTTTCTAAAAATTTACGATAAAACTTTTCGGATTCTACATAGTCACCTGTGTTCTCTAAGCAATAAGCATAATAATAATAGGCTTCAGTAGGTGCTTTAGTCTCCATTCCTGATTCTGAATTAAATTTTGGAGAAACATTGGTAACTGCCTTTTTTAAATATCCTAAGGCTAATTTAAAGTCTTTTCTGTAATAAAAAGTGGATAATCCTTTTCTATAAATAAAATTCTTATTGTTTGGATTTTTCTTTAGCAATGCATCGCTGATCATATCTGCTGCATGGTATTCCGTTTCTTCAATACAACCGTTCCAAGTGTAAACTAATTCGTCAGCATTTGCAGATTTTATTAAAATCTTAATGTCCGCTTCTGCAAATTGTCCGAAGATAATAGGAGAAAAAAAGAGAAAGATAAAAAACAAATAAAACCTCATGTATTTATTTTATTGATTTGATTTTGAGTGATTTATAACTTTAATAATTAACAATCTTAAAATTAAAATGTAAATTATTCAATTACAAAGTAGTAAATATATAGTATATTTTTTTATTAATGATTAAAAGCAAAAAAAAAGCCCGATTTTTCGGGCTTTTTTATTTTGAATTAAATTTCTCTATTGATATCGAATGCCTCTAAATAATCGGCAACTCTTCTAACAAATTGACCTCCTAAGGATCCATCAACAACACGATGGTCATAAGAATGAGATAAAAACATTTTATGACGAATTCCAATAAAATCACCTTCAGGAGTTTCAATTACTGCGGGCATTTTGCGTACAGCACCTAAAGCCAATATTGCAACTTGTGGTTGGTTAATAATTGGTGTGCCCATTACATTACCAAAAGACCCTACGTTTGTTACGGTATAAGTACCACCTTGAATATCTTCCGGTTTCAATTTGTTGTCACGTGCATTACGTGCTAATTGATTCACAGCTTTCGTTAACCCCGTTAAATTTAATCGATCTGCATTTTTAATTACAGGTACAATTAAGTTTCCGCTTGGTAATGCAGTAGCCATACCTAAATTGATGTCTTTTTTCTTGATGATTTGAGTTCCGTTAACAGATACATTAATCATTGGGAAATCTTTGATCGCTTTCGCAATTGCTTCCATAAAGATAGGTGTGAAGGTTATGTTTTCTCCTTCTCTTTTCTTGAAACCGTCTTTGATTTTATCTCTCCATTTAACAATGTTTGTTACGTCTGCTTCTACAAAAGAAGTTACATGAGGAGAAGTGTGTTTAGACATAACCATATGGTCTGCGATTAACTTGCGCATTCTGTCCATTTCAATGATTTCATCTCCTCCAGATGGAATTGCTGGAACAACTTCTTTCGCAACGGGTGCTTGAGCAGGAGTTACAACTGGAGTTGCTAGTACTGGTGCAGGAGCACTTTGACTAACAGCAGGTGTCGATACAGTTTTCGCTGTTCCACGATTTGCAACAAAATCAAGAATATCTTTTTTAGTAACTCGTCCTTCTTGACCAGTACCAGGTATAGTATCTAATTCATTGTTTGAAATCCCTTCTTTTTCAGCAATGCTTCTTACCAAAGGAGAGTAAAATTTATTTCCCGAACCTGAAGCAACTTCAGTAATAATAGTAGGAGTAGCATTGTTAACAACAGGAGCAATTTCTTGTATGATCTCTTCTGTTTTTGGTGCAGCAGTTTCTGCTACGAATGAGCCATCGGTAGATATAATAGCGATTACATCACCCACTTGAGCAACTTGATCTTTCTCAAAGAATATTTTTACAAGTACACCCTCAGCTTCTGAAGGTAATTCATTATCCACTTTATCAGTAGCAACTTCTACTAATGGTTCGTCCATTGCGACTGAATCGCCAATGTTTTTTAACCAATTTGTAATTGTAGCTTCTGTTACGCTTTCTCCCATCTTAGGAAGCCTGATTTCCATTTGTGCCATGTTGTAGTGGATTTTCAATGTTAATTCGTTGGCAAAAATAAGTCATTTTTCTGAACGAACAACGAATAGCTGTGTGAAGTTGATAAATATTTATCAAGATTTTCGATCTAAGGATCTTAAATTCTTTTTTAAAATGTCCCAATCTTTTTTTACGGCATAATCACGAGCATAAATCATATTCAATTTGTCAACTAAAACGGTTTCTCTAGTTTGAGTATTGGAGGTTGGATTAAATATACCGTCAGAGATTTTAGGCAAGTAAATTGTTTGACCTTTGCTTTGGAATGAAAATCCTACCCATGTTTTTTTTCCAATCAAACAATTGAATAAATTTAGTATGACTTGTTTTTTGTTTGAATAATACCAAATAGTAAAAGGGATAAGTAGAATTCCGATAAGTGAAACAAGAAAATCAAAAGTTCGTTTGTTGCGTTTGTTGGATGGTGTATTAATATTGTATAAATCTATCGTATATAGTTCGCCATTTGAATTAGAAGAGTTACTGCCTATTAAGAAGAGAGAGTCTGGATGTGCGATTTTGAAATCAATAGGATATTTGTTTAGGGCGACCATCCAATTTATAATTGAATTAGAGCTTATGTCTTTTGCGCAAAAAATAACCTCGTCGATAGGGTGAAGGTGGACGATTTGATCCAATTGTGAAATAGTCCCTAGTTGATTTCCATACTTTTCATCGCTCGCTGAGACTCCATAATTTATATGATTTCCAGGATTACTTTGTTTTAAGAGTTGTTCAACACGCTCAATTTCTATAGGAGAACCGACAATGGCAAAGTTTTTTTGTTTTTTCTCGGTGAGCGAAAATTCTCCTCCAATAATTCTAGCTAATATTTGTCTAGATAATATGTAGTATAAAATAACTAGGATTGCTCCAACTAATATAAATAAACGAGAGAATTGATAGGTTTTAGGAAGTAGTGCGTATAAAGTAAGAATGAAAATTGTACCTAAAAGTGTTCCGTATACTGACGTTTTTGTTTTGAATGGTTTATCATAACCTCCAGAAAAATAGATACTTGTCATCCAAATTAAGGTGTAGCTTGGTAGAGCAATGCATAGGATGGATGGGTCGAAAGTAATATCTTTAAATGTTTTCCAATAATGGCTAATAAAAATTAATTTGGTAATTATCAGACAAGCATCAACGAATGGAAGGAATGCCTTTTTCAGGAATCGTACAAGTAAAGCTGCTCCTGCTCTTAAGTAGATGGCAAGATTAATAAGGAATGAAAAGAGATTAGCATTGTTCTGTGAAAAATGTTTCTTCGCAAAAATGATCATTGCGTTATAAAATACAAAGACATAATTGACTGAACTCTTCTTGGTACTCTCTCCTTTATAATGGATAATTTTAGTTTCAGGGTAATAATAATTGTCATAGCCGCCTAATTGTATACGATAGGATAAGTCAATATCTTCTCCGTACATAAAAAACGCCTCATCTAACAACCCAACTTTATCTAGTGCTTCCTTTCGCATCATCATAAAAGCACCACTCAAAATATCGACTTTATTGATTTCATTTTCTGGTAAAAAACCTAAGTGGTAGCGACCTGCTTTTTTTGACCTTGGAAAAAGAGCAGAAAGTCCAAAGATTTTATAAAAAGCAACAGATGGGGTAGGAAGTCCTCTTTTGGATTCAGGTAAAAAATTTCCTTTTCCATCGATCATACGTACGCCAAGTCCTCCAGCGTTTGGATGTAGATTTAAAAAAGATATTGTTTTGCTAAATGTATCTTCACTGACAACGGTATCTGGATTTAATAATAACACATATTTCCCAGTTGAAAGTCGGATAGCTTGATTGTTTGCGCTGGAAAAACCAACATTCTCCTTATTAGCAATAATGTTCGCTTGTGGGAATTTTTGTTGAACCATCTCCACCGAGCCATCAATGGAATTGTTGTCTACTACAAAAACTTCTCCAGAAACACCTTCCAAAGCACGATATACCGAAACCAAACATTGCTCTAAAAAATAAGAAACGTTATAGTTTACAATAATCACCGATATGTCAATTTTTTGTTGCAGAATTTAGTTGTTAGGAATTAGCAAATAGCAAATAGGAATTAGAAAATAGTCTCAAGTCTTTTGTGTAAAGTCTTTCTATTTAATAGCGATACAAGAAATCTCAATCGGAACATCCAGAGGAAGTCGACTAACTTGAACGGTTTCTCTTGCAGGAGGCATAGATTCAAAATAAGAACCGTACACGCCATTTACTTTAACGAAGTCATTTAAGTCTGTCACGAAAATCGTGCATTTAACAATGTTGGAGTAATCCATACCAGCTTCTTTTAATAATAAACCGATATTGTCCATTATTTGTTTTGTAGATGCTTCGATTGTTTCAAGTGTCAATTTTCCAGTTTCTGGATTGGTTGGTATTTGACCACTTATATATAAGGTGTCGTTTTTTAATACTGCTGGACTATATGGTCCTATTGGTGCTGGCGCTCCTGGAATGCTAAACGTTTTTTTCATGGTTCTGTTTTTTGATAGGCTAAAGATAATCTTTTCTCAAAGAAGTCAAAAGTTGAAGGTTAAAAGTTAATAGTCTAATAGTCCAAAGTACAAAGTCCAAAGTCCAAAGTTAAAAAAATCCATAGTAGACTTTTGATTGCTAATTCATGCTTATTACTTTCTACTTTCTACTTTCTACTTTCAACTTTCTACTCTATCTTTGCAACACTTTTCTAATTATGGATATTTTAATCATAGACAACTACGATTC
>CANGOF010000046.1 GCA_947455515.1 Flavobacteriia bacterium | reverse complement strand
GCAACGCCACAATTAACCCGACAACCATACCCGTTATACCCCAAATGATGGTGGCATAAGCAAAATTCTTTACGATCTTGTTGTCGTAACTAAATTTTTGTACTTCCATTTTGTTTTTTGTTTTGGTTATTACTAATTAAATCATCCTCAAAAAGGATGCGAACAGATGGTGTGTAATCGTCTTCGTACTGACCAGATTTTATAGCCCACAAAAAAGAGCCTAAAAAGAACAGTGCTACAACTAAACTAACGACCAACATAATATAAATGATTCCCATGATGCAAAGTAAAGTAAACTATGAAGCGAAATTACTGACAGCTATTAGATGAAAACCTGATAATTGTCATGAAATTGTCATTTACCAGTAAATTCAGTTGTTTTAAGCGCTTTTTAATCAGTTTTTAAAGCTTATAATTAACGTATAAGTACTTTTTCAAAGGTACGAAAATAATTTTCTGATAAAAAATCTAAATATGACTGACGAAAGTCATCATTTGCTGTTTGCCTTCCATCCATCTTTGTATTGATTAAAATAATATGACATGGAAGAATTTAAAACAATTATTGAACCGTTCAAAATCAAGATGGTTGAACCTATAAAAGTAAGTACCTCTGATGAACGTTTATCTTTTTTACAAAATGCACATTACAACCCATTCTTATTAAAGTCGGATGAAGTGATGATTGATTTCTTAACGGATTCAGGAACTTCAGCCATGAGTGCTAATCAATGGGCGGGAATCATGGTTGGTGATGAATCTTATGCGGGTGCTCGTTCTTGGAATCACATGCGTGAAACGGTTGAGGCGCTTTCTGGTCATGATTATGTTTTACCAACGCACCAAGGTCGTGCTGGGGAGCGTATTTTATATGGTTTTTTAGGAGGCAAAGGAAAAGTTTTTATTTCGAATACACATTTTGATACGACACGCGCAAATATTGAATTTTCTGGCGCAGAAGCGATAGATATCGTTATTGAGGAGGGGAAAAATCCACGCGAATTTCATCCTTTTAAAGGAAATATGGATGTGGTTAAACTAGAAGCCTTGATTCAAGAAAAAGGTGCTGAAAACATTGGAGCAGTTATTTTAACAGTGACGAATAATAGTGGAGGTGGTCAGCCTGTTAGTATGGAAAATACACGTCAGGTGAGTGCGATTTGTAAGAAATATGGTGTTCATTTATTTTTAGATTGTTGTCGTGTAGCTGAGAATGCTTACTTTATAAAACACAGAGAACCAGGATTTGAAAATCATACGTATTATGAAATTGCACAAGAAATGTTTCGTTTGACGGATGGTTCTGTGATGTCTGCTAAAAAAGATGCTTTAGTGAATATGGGTGGATTTATTACTTTGAAAGATGAAACCTTAGCAAATGAGTGCAAAAATTTATTGATTATCACGGAAGGATTTGCAACGTACGGTGGACTTTCCGGAAGAGACATGGAAGCGTTAGCGATTGGTTTGAAAGAGGTTTTTGAACCAGATTATTTGCATTACCGTATTCGTAGTACGGCATTTTTAGGAGAACGTTTACGCGATATGGGAGTTCCATTGATGTGGCCGATTGGAGGTCATGCGGTGTATATTGATGCCAAAGAATTATATGACCATATACCAGTTCAGGAATATCCTGGTCAAGCCTTGGTGTGTGAATTATATAAAAAGGGTGGAATACGTACTGTTGAAATCGGTTCCGTGATGTTTGGTAAATATGATGAGGAAGGGAAATTAATTCCTGCGCCAATGGAGTTGGTTCGTTTGGCAATTCCTCGTCGTGTTTATACGCAAAGTCACATCGAATTTGTGATTGAAGTGTTTGAAAAAATCATGCAGGATAAAGCAAATGCAAGAGGGTTGAAAATTGTAGAAGAGCCTTTGTTCTTAAGACACTTTACAAGCAAGTTTGAACAGTTATAATTCATTTCAAAACCATTGAATGATGAAAATCAATGAGAAATATATACAATCACTCCCCACGTTAGCGGAAAGTATGGTTGAAACATTGAAATTTTTTAATGTGAAACGTATCTATGGTATTGGTGGTGATTTTGCTGTAAACCTGATCAAAGCATTTGAGCAAAATTTTGATTTATTACCTTCAAGTAACGAAATGCACGCAGCTTTTTCAGCATGTGGACAAGCAGAAGTGGAAGGAATCGGTTGTTGTATGACCACATATACCGTTGGAAGTCTACCTTGTTCGAGTGCGGCTGCATTAGCAAAAAGTGAAAAGTTACCTGTGATCTTTATTTCAGGAGCACCAGGAGAAGCTGAAGTTGGAACAACAGCTATTCATCATACAGTTACCTCATCGAGTTCATGGAATGTAGATTACGATGCTAGTTTGAATAGTTTTAAGGGTTTGGGTATACGTTCAGAGCGTTTACAAGGTCAACGATCAGCGGGTCAGCCTGGACTTTCTGGGGAACAATTTTTTCAACTTGTTCTTCATGCTTATACGCACAATGAACCTGTGTTTATTGAGATTCCACGTGATATCGTTTTTGCAAAAACACAATCTATTCAATTGCCAGCATCGATGAAAGAAGCAGTTTCTGATTGTATTTCGTACAAGTCTACAGACATTATCGTAGAGGAAATTGTGGAGAGTTTGGCGCAGGCAAAAGCACCGCTAATTTATATTGGTGAAGGTTTAAAGTTGAATAAAACCTTACAAAAAACGATTCTCACATTTTGTGAGCGAACGAATATTCCATTTGTTTCTTCCTGGTTTGCTAAAGGTATTTTTGACGATTATCATCCTTTAAGTTTGGCTGCTTATAATGGCGTATTTTCAGATGAAGAGAAACGTCATTACATTGAACAAAAGGCAGATTATGTATTGGAAGTAGCTACAAGTATCAATTTAATGGATGCAAATAGTGCTTTCGGAACAGGTACGCATGTATTAGCAAACTTTGAGAATAAAACGGTGTTGAATGGAACTGCGAAATTGCAAGCAGATATTCAAGCGGTGTTTAATAAATTGTTATTAGCCAATGTGATTCCTTATGCTCCAATGATACAAAAGTCTACCCAACAACAAATAGCTCAGGGTGAAAAAATTGATTTTCATAACGTGATTTCTGTACTCAATGAAATTCAAGATCAATCGGAAGTACCATTCATTTATTTACCAGAGATTGGAAATTCCTATTTTGCGAGTTATAGTTTGAAAATTAAGTCATCTTCGTTAGGAAGAGGGTGGTTGAGTAACGCTTGGTATGGTGCCATGGGGACCTCAATGCCTTATGCTCGTGCGGTATGTGAAGTATTGAGAGAACAGAAGTTGAATGATGTCGCAGTTGTGATTACAGGAGATGGAGGTTTTCATTTTCAGTTGAACGAGTTGATTCATTTCATGCAAAATGATTTGTCTGTAATTATCGTTTACATGCGAAACAACATTTTCCATTTAGGTAAAAACAGCGATGCTAAGATTTACCAATGTTCAAATGCGCATTTTGATATTATTAAGTTGATTGAAAGTTATGGCGGGACAGCAAAAAAATGCAGCTCAAAAGCAGAATTTACTCACTTTTTTGATATTTGTGTAAAAGAAAATAAAGGAATTAAATTAATTGAAGTTCCAATAGAACCCATCGATGCTTATCAATGCAAAGAAATTAAATTATTGAACACCTATATAAGTGCTAAGAATGGAGTCCCGACAGCAGTCCAGCGTTGGAAAGAGATTTCGAATCAGGAATTATAGACAATTAAAAGTTAAGGAAGTCACTTGAAAGAGTGACTTTTTTTAGGATGGTATAGTTTTGAGTAAAAAGATTGAAAGAAAATTAGTATATTCGAGATATGCGTATTTTTTTTCTTTTACTATTACTTCCATTTATATCCAATGCTCAATTTTTTAATAAGAAAATAGGTGAAGTAACTGGTTTAGTGAAATTTGCAGTCTGGGAGGAAGATACCAATGGTACAGTAATTCAAGGTAGTAAACAAGTGCTTTTTCAGCATAATTATTCAGTTGATTTAGTACATCTAAAAAATCCACAAATTATTACTGTAGAAGAATTTAAACAAAAAATATTTCAATTTGTAAGTACTCCTAAAACATTGGTAAAGGTTGCAAAGCTCTCTTGGAAAGATAGTGTTACAGGTGTTAAGAAAAAAATTATTTTAAGTCGTAGAACAGAAGATCAAGCATTACAACTTTCTTTCATTAAGCGTAGTGGTAATTGGTTGGTTTTTAAAGAGAGTTTACCAGTTTTAGGGGATACAGTTCTTCCTAAACCAAAACGTGTATTGTTGTTTGTGAATGGTTATCGTGGCTATGAACGGGAAGAAAATGAGAGCGATAATTTAGTGACTTCTAAAGACCGTTATCATTATTGGTACAAGTTGGATGATCGTTTTATTGATACTCTAAGACCGACAGAAAGTTATTTTTTGGATGGCAGTTTAAGTGTGAAAACCTCGAATCACCGTAATACAATTCGTTTTGCGAAAAGTTTTTATTTCTCGAATCATTTTGTGAGTCGAAAAGATACGTTAAAGAAGTACCATCGTTTGAATGTAGATCCAAATCCAAAAGGATTTTATTACCGTAAAGAGAAAGGTCGCATAGGAGGAAAAGCATTGTTATTAAAATTACATCAACAACAAAAAGACACGATTGATATTGTCTGTCATAGTATGGGATATGCATACGCTTTAGGCATGATAGAGGTACTAAAAGACAAAGTAGTGTTTGGGAATATTTATATTCTTTCACCAGAAAATGGTTGTCAAGATGGGGCTGATTGGACACAATTTCAACAAGCTTGGCAGTATGGTAGTAATTTGGATCAACCTAATCCAGATCCAATATGGGAACAAGATGGTATTGCTCCACAATGCGAAGTGAAAGGGATGATATACGATTCAAAACATGGTCGTGCATTTATTCCAAAAACATGGCCAAAGAAAAATTTCGTGGATAGTCACATGCCGTATAATTACGATTGGATATTTGAAAGGCTAAAGAAAGGCGAAGCGGGGTATATAAGTCGTTGATTATTATTCCTATTTTTACCAAAATTTTAAAAAAATCAAATGAAAAAAATTCTCTTCTCAAGCATGATGTTGTGTTTAATTTTAGTTGCTTGTAAAAAAACTACAACTACTCCGAATCCTAAATCATCCACAACAGATAATATACCGTTATTAAAAACGATTACTTCTTATTATGAAGGTAAAGAAGAAGTTCAAACATGTTATCACAATGCTTCAGGTAGGATAATAAAAATAGTTGATAATGATTCATCCTATACATTAATTGAATATAGTTCATCCTATAATATTGGTAGAAATTTCAATAAAAACGATTCTTTAGTATCAACACAAAAAAACTATTTAAATAGTAAAGGATATGTTGAGTTTAGTGAAACTACATTGAATGGAAAAACAGACGTAGACACTAATTATTATGATGTGAATGGTTATATGTTGGATTTTATGGACCAACAAATTACTGTAGAAAATGGAAATGTAACTAAACGTATCGGTAAAAATGACACAACCTACTATTATTTTGATTTGTCAAAATCAAATACTATTGGAATGGTTAATATATTAGGTTTTAATCTTTTAGGGAAAGATAATACGAATTTAGTGACCAGTGAAAAACAATGTCATTACTATAAACCTCAATATTTAGATGTGATAAAGACAGTGACAGAAACAAAATATACTTATGAATTTGATGCTAAAAATAGAGTAATAAAACAAGTTGGAAGTACTTTTGTTAACGGAACAAAAAATGGGGAGGATGAAATATTAAAGTTTACTTATACTGAATAAATTTAGATTTAATTTATGATCCCCAATTAGTTTCTAGTTGGGGATTTTTTTGTTTATATATTTTAGTGATTTTTCACGGGGTCAATTATGGACTATTTAGAAGTGAAGAATGCATTGAATTGATCTACAACCGACTGCTTGTATTTTTCAATTAGTGTAATTGCTTTTAGATTCGCATTACTTATTCTTTCGTGTAATTTATTAGTTTCAGCCAAAATTTCTTCTTTTTGAACTTTTGTAAGTTTAACGATACCAAAAAAATCTTTAAGTTCTTTTAAATTATCAAAGGTTTCACTAAAGGAGGAAGTAAATAAATTTTTATTCACTTCTTTAGAAGTTATAATCGGGTTGGAAATTTGTTGCGTTTTTTCAATTTTTATTTGACTAATTTGAGTTTGAATAATACTGTCTTTTTCAGGAACAGGAGTAGTAGATAAATTTGAATAAGTACTACTTGGTAAAGTTAATTCTTCATTATTACTAAAGTCTAAAGTAGAGTCAGAGTGCTTAGAATTTAAATTTGTAGTTGGACTAGAAGAGAGTTGTATTTTTTCGTTTTGATTCTCAATGTGTTTTGTTTGAATCGTTTTTTGATGTGTTTGACGATGAATAACTTGTGCCACATCCTGTTTTGTGTTAGGATTATTAGTATTCAGGTTAAGATAAATAAAAACACCTACGGAAGCAGCAGCTAGTATCGTAATAATTGGTTTTATTGGCAAAATCCTCCCTTTTAATAAGGCTGATTTTTTCGGATAAATAATAGTGGTGTCTGCTACTAATCGCGTTTTTTTGTAGAGTTTGAATTCATTTTCATAACGTTTATTTTGTTCTATGAATGACTCTAATTTCGCTTGTTCAACTTCATTTAACAACCCTTCAATCTTACCGATTGCTAACTCAGAAAATTCAGTTTCTGAAGTTGGTATTGCTTTGATTTTAGTATGAATTTCAGTTGGAAGTTGTGTTTCCAAAATGGGTGCTAAAGTTGGTAATTCATCCTCTAGTAGTTGCAATTCAGGATGTAACAGTAAAAATGCGCTAAGTGTTTCAGCATCTTGTTGATTTAGATTTCCTTCGAGGTAGTCTAAATAATAAGCTTCGTAATTGTCGAATGTTATTTTCATACTACTAACGTTTGATCTTTTAATATTCCTTGTAATGTTTTTCGTGCTCTGAAGATGTATACCTTCACTTGCGATTCACTTAAATCGGTGATTTTTCCAATCTCTTCATAATTATATCCTTCATAATCACGTAATAATATTACCGTTTTTTGAATTTCTGGCAATTGGTCTAAGGCATTCTCTAGAATTTCTTTTAAGTCAAATTGACTACTAGATTCATTGTATGAATGATGGTTAGCATGTTCTTCACTCGTGAAGCGTTTTTCGTAGCTCACATAATTTCGAATAAGATTAATAGCAACCGTAAATAGATAGGACTTACCATTTTCTAGCGCAATGGTTTCGTGTTTTTCCCAGGTTTTTAAGTAGGTATTTTGTACAATGTCTTGTGCATCCATCTCGTTTTTGAGATGCTTCAATGCAAAACGGTAAATTCCATCTGCATGTTGCTCAACCAAGTTATTGTATTCTGCTAATTTCAAAAATGTTCTTTTGACTATGAGACAATTTAACTGCAATAAAGTTACACAAGTTGTGAAATAAATTTTTAATTATTTTATTTATTTGTAAATCAGTATCTTGAAAAATATTTTTTGATTGACTGTAACTTTTTTCATAGAAGATCCTCTTACAAGAAATCAAATTAAAATATTATGAAATTTAAAAAAGTCTTTATTTGCCTCTCTTTAGGTTGTTTGTCTCTACAAACATACGCTCAGAGTACAGAAACGAAAAGTGATACAACCACTAAAGCTGATAATTCAAAAAAAATGAATGTGTCTTTTAGTATTACTCCAGAAGTTTCGCTTGGAAGTATTAACCTCAAAAATTCATTGGCAAACAGTGGATTGGATTTTAATATAAGTTATCTTTTTCATACAACTAAAGAAAAGAAACAATTTATGCAATATGGTATTGGTTTTGATTCTCAGTTTTATACATTGAATTCAAATAATCTACTTTATGCAAATAAAGATTCCTTGTGGTTTAACAATACAGGTGCACAATTAAAATCAAATAGTCTGAATTTATTTTACATCACCGTACCAATTATTTATAGAAATACAACGATGAAACATATTGCTTTTGAAATTGGAATGAGTAATAAGTTTTTGGTTTTACAGGAAAATTTATATCGTCAAAATACTCCATATACTACTGTCATGACCGAAAATATGTATCAAAATACGAAGTTTAATAAATACCAAGCAGATGTTTTTGTACGTGTTCAATTATACAAAATGCTTTTTATTGAAGCGCGACAATCATTAACACAAGTTTCTGGATATTCTAACTTTAGCGGTAGACCAAATTCAATTTCAGTAGGAATAAAATTATAAAATCATTAAAACATAATTGTATGAAAAATTTAAAAATAGCATTACTTCTAGTGAGTGTTTTGAGTATAAATAATATGTTCGCACAAGAACAAAAACCGGATACTATTAAAGATAATTTTCAAATGCTTTTTAATTATTCTTTATTAAGTAATTTGAATAAAAATGTAGATAATGGTCAATCTTATGGTGTTTCCTATCTTTATGGAAAAGTGAAACCCAATGGTTTTATTTCCAAAATTGGTTTGGAAACGAGATTACAATTATTTGGAACGTCTAAAACAATTGATTTTAACCGTGATTCTGTGTGGAGTACGAATTATACAACACCTCATACTGCGGGAGCATTGAATAATGGAATTATGAATTTTCAAGTTGGAATCCCAATGTCAATTGGCTATGTGTTTAAACTTAGAGAAAATAAAGACCGTTTAGAGGTGAATCTTGGGGTAACTTCTTATTATACTTGGAGTGAATTATATGAAACAACAACGATTACTGATAAAGGAGCTACTTTTGAGCATGGGACTTCTAAAAATTTATTTTTTATTCAACAACCGATTAATTTTAATGCTAACGCTAGTATTAATTACATCGCTAATAAATATTGGGTAATCGGATTAAATTCTTCCTATGCTATGAATTCGTTGTATAAAGTAAACTATATGCAATTTAATCCTTTTTCTATTGGTGTATCTGTAGGGTTTAATATTAATAATTATAATGTCCAAACGAAGAAATAGTATAAAGATTTAAAAAAGAAATTTGACAAATATTCACTGAAACTAAAAGAACACCTTAAGAAAAGAAAATATATTTTAAATGAAATAAAATGAGAGTATTAGCAATAAATGGCAACAAGATAGAAATTGATTTACTTAGCCTATTTAGTGGAAAGGAAACAGTCTATTATAATGGAGAAATTGTTTCTCAAAAAAAATCTTTACTGGGAAGCATTCATACTTTCGAAGTCATTGAAAATGGAGAAAATGTTAAGTATGAAATAAAAGTAGGTGTAGTATTTCTAATTAGACCAACCATCCTTGTTAAGAGAAATGGTGAATTAGTATACTCTGATAACTTAAAAAATCCAAGAGGAGTTCAATTTTAACAAGCTAGCTGATTTAATACAGCATTTAATTATAACACCCCTAGACAAATTTGTTTAGGGGTTTTCTCTTTTCACCTATAAACGTTTTTAATGGCATAGAGGATGGATATTTGTCCAAATACTGGATATACACTTGATCCTAAACTACTGGATTCGTTACCAACAAAGAAATTATACCCACCAGAAGTACAAATTCTAAATCGGTAAGGAAGTTGATAACTAAACCCTGCTTCTAAACCAACTACCATTGCTGCGTTATGGTATTCATGATAATTTGCAAAACTGCCTAAATCCGTATGTACATAACCAACATTTAAACGAATGTTAGGCTGAAATTTTTTGTTATGACGAAAATAATAAGCAGCAAAACCATCGATATTTGTCATGGATAAAGCGTTAGAATGGAATGCACTTCCAAGGGCTGAAAATGTAAAATTCATACCGAAATGTAACGGAAATTTTCCTGTAATTTTTGCCGAATAAAATTCTGCTGTGATTCCATTTTCCCAATAAAATCCTGTATATTTTTTACTTCGAATTCCAACCTCTACAGATTTATATAAACTGTCTTGAGCATTACTAGCAAAAACTAGTATTAGAAAACAAAGTGTAGTTAAATTTTTCATAACGCTGCAAGTATTTCATTGAAAGTATCGTATTGATTTTGTTTGTCTTTTGGGGTAAAACTTTTTCTACCTAATAATCTTGTAAATACATGTAAATAAGAATATTTCATATAAACTAAAATAGGTTGATTTGAGGAAAGTTTAACTCCATTATGAAGCAAAACCGCACTTAAAGGATCTGCTGAACCATCACCAACTGATTTGTAAACTGTTAGATTTACATTGTTTGGTAACGTTATCCCATCTTCTAGTTTTTTTCGCATCAGCTGTGTGAAATCATTTAATTGTTCCAGGGCCTGATACGGTCTGTATTTGTACCAAAATCCATTTTCTCCTTGTTCCATGGTTGTTTCACTGTAGCCCAAAGCAGGACCTACAGCTGAAACAAGTGATAATGTTTTGTTTGATGGAATAATGATAGGATCAATGAAAAAAAGGTGTTTCAATACATCGCTTGAAATTTTTTGAGCTTGAATGGCATCTAAAATCAACGGACATCCTGTTGAAGATCCTACGAACGAAATATTAGTATAACCAAGTGCACGTAAAGCATTATATTCTGTAATTAAAGGTGCTTGCCAATCTTCCCATGATGCTTGTTTGAAGTCTGCATAATCTCGTCCATGACCACCTAATAACACTACTGAAATAAGTACGCTGCCATTGTTTTTAACAAAGTTTTTAAATTCTAACCATTCAAATGTTGTGGCAGAGAAACCATGTACAGCAATTAAAACTGGAGTTGACTTTTCTTGTTGGGTAGGAGCTGGGTTAGCAACTGAAAGTAGAAAGTTTTCGGGATGGGTGAGACTAGAATCGTTGATAATTGTCCCATCTAAATCGACTGTGTTGTCAATAGGTGGTTGTTTGTCTGATTTTTTGCAAGCCGCAAACAGACAGAAAACGAGTGAAATGAATAGGAAATGTTTCATTACTTTTTTTGATAAAAATAGTATTTTTTTACCATTAAGACATTTAGAAAATAACAGGTTATGGTTAATCTTGAGGGATTTGAGAAATTAATCGGAATAATATATAAATGATTAATGACCAAAGGTCACTTAATGAACTTCGGTTTTAGACATTTTTTTTCTTGCTTAATTTCTTAATGGTTAGTCTGTCCGATTTATTTTTTAATTACCTTTAACTATGCACTTCTTAGCTCAATTAGCCCATACATTAAAGCACAATCTCCCAGGAGAACAAGCACATATTCCGTTGTCACCTTTACATCGTCCCATAACTAGCGAGGTGATTCAAAACCTTACAGAATATAAAGAATCTGCGGTAGCTGTTGTCATATTTGAATCGAATCAAACCTATGAGTGCATTTTAATCCAACGAACAGAATACGACGGAAAGCACAGTGGACAAATTAGTTTCCCTGGAGGTAAAAAGGATAAAGAAGATGTTGATTTATTAGCAACTGCCAAACGAGAGTGTTGGGAAGAGGTTGGTGTGAATATGGATATAGCTGAATATTTAGGAAAATTAAGTCAGGTGTATATACCTGTAAGTGGGTTTTTAGTTGAACCGCATGTTTTTTATTATCCAGAACAGCCTTCGTTTGTTCATCAAGAACGCGAAGTCGCTCACGTTTTTACAATTTCATTGGAAGAACTATTAGCGGAAGATGTAATTGGAGAAATGAAAGTCACGACAGAAAATAAGTTGGTAAAAATGAAAGTTCCGTGTTTTACTATTAGAGATAAACAAATTTGGGGAGCGACTGCATTAATTTTGAATGAATTGAGGGAAGCGATTCGAGAGAAGAGTGACGATAGCGACGAGTGATGTTCTGAAATTAGATTGGAAAGTGGTTTAAATCTTCTTTATATTGACATTTCTCATATTTTATTTAGTGAACAATGCATAGATTTGATAGTACTTTAATACTTCAAATTATGAATACAGCACATCTACACATGTTAATCAATCACTTACCAATAGTTGGAGTGATTGTAGGTTTTGTCATCTTAGTTAGTGGCTATTTATTTAAGTCGCAGTTGACACGTCGTATTGGTAATATCACCTTATTTTTTTCTTCTGTGTTTGTCTACCCGAGTTTTAATACAGGGGAAGGAGCAGAAGAGGTAGTAGAGAATCTACCTGGGGTTAGTGAGGGTATTATTGAAAAACATGAAGAATTAGCTGAACAAATGGTCAATTTTGTCACGATTTTATTGCCTTTGTTATTATTGACATTTTATGCAGAATGGAAACAAAAAAGTTTCTTGAAGCATGCGCAATTAGCTGTATTAGCAGTATCTTTTATCGTTATCGTTTATGGCAAACTGGTTGGGACTTCCGGTGGAGAAATCAGACATACGGAAATTCGTAAAGAACAAGTGAAAGGTTCAAATGGAGAACTGAAAGTAGGCAACGAAGAAGGGGAGGAAGAGGAGGATTAAACCTTCAACCAGCCTGTAATACTCAATCGGTTTTTGTTGGTGACTAGTACTTCATGTTCAATCTCATTGCTTTTAAAGAACACACATTTTCCAGCAGTTGGACTAATTTTTACTGTTTGATGATTGATTACCAAGGATAATTCACCACCGTCTTCAGATTGCCAATCTTCATTGAGGTAAAAAATTACTGAATACTTTCTACGGGCATTGGTCGTAAACTGATCTAGATGTTTTTTGTAGTAAGTCCCTGTTTCATAAAGCGTATAATGAAATTCATAGTCCGTAATTCCAGTGTAGCAGCTACGATTTAAATAGATAACTAAGGCATCGATAATTTCTAAAAAACCATTTTCACTTGCGTTGTTGTGTGATCGATCCAACCAATAAATTTTATCTCCACGAACAAGGTTGGTGCTGTTTATTTTAGCGCTAGTTCCTGTTCCTGCTAGTGTAAGATTTCCCTGATTAAAATGGGTAAGTAGGTTGTTAATTAGTTCCGAAGAAAGTTTTTTTGTAAGTAGAAAATCAGAAATACCGATTCTATTTTCAATAAAACCATCAATCAAGGAATCAAAATCCTTTTCCATAGTATCGATTTAACAATCGACACATGCCAAGAGTGGTGTAAGGTAGGTGGAATTATTGGTTATGAAGGATGAATGATGATTTATTCATGCATTATATTTATTTTCTTCCCTTTGGCTTATGAACTGCGCGTCTTCCATCTTCTTTCGCATTCGCTTTTCCCTTCCCAAACAAACTAGGCTTACTACCGTTTTTCTTTACTTTTGTATGAATAGGTTTAGCAGCAACCACTTTCGCTTTCGCTTTTGGTGTCGGTTTTGTTTTAGATTTATTGCTTTCGGATGTTGATTTCTCAATCATTTTGAAGATGTTGTCCAATTCTAAATCGGTTAAATCACGCCATTCTCCAATAGGTATACCTGCTAGTGAAACATTCATGATACGAGTACGCTCTAACTTACGGACTTCGTACCCAAAATACTCGCACATACGACGAATCTGACGGTTCAATCCTTGAATCAAGGTGATACGAAAAACCAATGTGCTTTCTTGGGTTACCTTACATTTTTTGGTTACCTGACCTAAAATCGGAACTCCGGTAGCCATTCCAGTTATAAATTTTTCGGTAATTGGTTTGTCGACCGTAACTAAATATTCTTTCTCATGAGCATTTTCAGCTCGTAAGATTTTGTTTACTATATCTCCATCATTGGTTAAGAAAATTAATCCTTGCGAATCTTTATCTAAACGACCAATGTTAAAAACACGCGCAGAGTGATTCACATAACTAACAATGTTATCGCGAATACCTTCTTCTGTTGTACTGGTTACTCCAGTTGGTTTGTTAAATGCTAAATAGACTTTGTTTTCTGCTTGTAAAGGTTCTAAACGCTGACCATTTATAGTTACGCGATCTCTTGGTTTCACAACGTCTCCTACAACAGCCTTACGATTGTTGATATACACCGTCCCTTTTTCAATGTACTTATCTGCCTCACGACGAGAGCAAATACCGCTTTCTGCGATGAATTTATTGAGACGAATAACGTTGTAATTTTCCATACTACAAAAGAAAGCAAAAATTATTGATTCTCAATGAACGTAGAATATTCAATATTACTTATTCTACCTTTATCTTCCTTAATTTTTTAATGGTAAATCCTTTCTCCCACATGACCGCTGGTCACTCAGCAACATCAAAACGTATGCTTTTCCATTTTTCTATCCATTCCTAAAGCTAAATACATATCACTCATCTCAACTTTATATTATCACGACCGAAGATCACTCAATGTTTCTCTAATCTTCTTCCTTAATCCTCAACTTCTTAAAGGTTTTAGCAATCATCAAAATTTCAATAAATTAATTTCTCCTCTTCAAACCTTGATTTGTTTTTGTTTAATTTTTTTGTTAAATAATTAAACAAAATATAACCGGGTAAGTATTGTTTAAGTATATTTGCTTATATCTAAACAAAATGAAAGTTTTTACCATAGCTCAATTAGAAAAATTCTCCGGAATAAAAGCCCATACGATTCGTATTTGGGAACAACGATACAATGCTTTACAACCGAACAGATCGGAGGGTAATACTCGCTATTACGATAATAATCAGTTACGTAGATTGTTAAACATCGTTAGTTTAATGGAGTATAATTATAAACCTTCCAAATTAGGAGTTTTGTCGGATGAAGATTTGTTTCAGTTGGTTGAGAAGCATTTAATATCCTCGCAAACGAAAGATTCCCATACTGAATTTTACATTTCTCAATTAATTGCCGCAGGTATTGAATATAATGAAGAATTATTTCATACTGTATTTGGAAACGCTTTAAAAGAAAAAGGATTAAAGGAAGTATATATGGAGATTATTTACCCATTGTTAGTAAGGGTTGGATATATGTGGACGCAAGATTCCTTAATTGCAACCCAAGAACATTTTATTTCAAATTTGATTAAACAGAAAATTTATTGTGCAATTGAACAAATGTCAAACAAAGAAGTGGTTTCAGATAAATCATGGCTATTATTTTTGCCTGAAAATGAGTTCCATGAATTAGGATTGTTAATTGCAAGTTATGTATTGAAAAGTACAGGACAAAAGGTCTGTTTTTTAGGGAGTAATGTTCCGCTTGAAGCACTAAGAAATACGGTAGATGAAGTTTATTTTTCAGATGCTTTAACGTTTGTTGTGCACACAACTTTAGGGAGTGAAATCGTTGGTTACGAAAAGTTAATGAAAGAGAAAAATATAAAATTATTTATTGGTGCGGGAGAGTTCACTAAGCGTCAATTAGATGGTGAAATTAATTGTACTTGGTTATCCAATTTATCTGAATTAGAACAATATGTCTAAAATAGCAGTCATAGGAGCCGGTTACGCTGGTATAAGCACAGCGTCGTATCTTGCGAAAGCAGGACATGAAGTCATAGTGTTTGAAAAAAATGCAACCCTTGGTGGTCGATCAAGACAATTTTCTACGGATAATGGTTATGTCTTTGATATGGGGCCAAGTTGGTACTGGATGCCTGATATTTTTGAACGTTATTTTAGCGATTTTGGGGTGAATGTTTCTGATTTGTATGATCTAAAACTTTTATCCCCTTCGTTTGATGTAGTATATGGTCTAAAGGATACCATGCATGTCCCTGAAAATTTTCAAGAATTATGTGATTTATTTGAATCCATTGAAAAGGGTAGCGCGGTTCAGTTAAAGAAATTCATGGAAGAAGCAGAGTTTAAATACAAGATTGGGGTAAATGAATTAATCTACAAACCAGCAAATTCCTTGACTGAATTCATGACTCCTGAAGTGATGAAAGGTGTAATTCGTTTACAAGTTTTTTCTTCCTTTAGTAAACATGTTCGTAAGTTTTTTACGCATCCAAAGCTAATTACGTTGATGGAATTTCCGGTGTTGTTTTTAGGTGCTATGCCACAAGATACTCCGGCCTTATATAGTTTGATGAATTATGCAGGACTAAAATTGGGAACTTGGTATCCAGATGGAGGTTTTGGTAAGGTTATAGACGGTATGGTTAAAGTTGCCGAACAAGTAGGTGTTACATTTAAGGTTAATTCTGCTGTTCAGGCCATAAACATTGAAAAAAGTTTGGCAACTTCCATTACCGTCAATGGAGAAACAATTTTGTTTGATGCGGTTGTAGCTTCAGCAGATTATCATCATGTGGAAGATAAATTATTGCCTGAGACTTATCGTAATTATTCCTCTAACTATTGGGCGAAAAAAACGTTTGCACCTTCCAGTTTGATTTATTATCTTGGAGTAAATAAACGGATTAAAAATCTGAATCACCACACACTATTTTTTGATGAAGATTTAACGCAACATGCTAAGGAAATATATAAAAATCCACAATGGCCGTCAAAACCATTGTTCTATGCTTGTTGTCCTTCGGTTACGGATTCCCATGTTGCGCCAGAAGGACATGAGAATTTATTTTTATTAATGCCTTTAGCACCTGGATTGACCGATACGGAAGAAATGCGTGAAAAATATTTCATGCAAATGATGCAAAGATTAGAAAAACAAGTAGGCGAGGAGATTTTACCACACATTGACTACAAAAAAAGTTTTTGTGTGCAGGATTTTATCAATGATTATAATTCTTACAAAGGCAATGCCTACGGTTTAGCAAATACGCTTGCACAAACAGCAATTTTTAAACCGAAAATTAGAAATAAAAAAGTGAATAATCTTTTTTACACGGGACAGCTGACCGTGCCAGGACCAGGAGTACCACCTTCATTGATATCTGGGAAAATCGCTGCAAATGAATTATTAAAACAATTAATACCTTAAGATTATGAAAGCAATATTTGATGAGGTATCTGTGTTGTGTAGTAAATTAACAACTAAAAGATACAGTACAAGTTTTTCGTTAGGCATTCTTTTCTTAAAAAAGCCATTACGAAACCCAATTTATGCCATTTATGGTTTTGTTCGTTTTGCGGACGAAATCGTTGATAGCTTTGATGGATTCGATAAAAAATACTTGTTAGACAAATTTAAATCGGATTTATATGAAGCAATTGATCAGCGCATTTCGTTAAATCCAATTTTGAATTCCTTTCAACAAGTCGTTCACCAATACAATATTGATATTGAGTTAGTAAATGTGTTCCTAGATAGTATGGAAATGGACTTAGAGAAGCAATTTTACGTGAAAGAAAATTACGAGAAATACATTCTTGGCTCTGCTGAAGTGGTAGGATTGATGTGTTTGAAAGTGTTCTTAAATGGAAATCAAGAGAAATACGATGAGTTGAAACCGTTTGCGATGAAATTAGGTGCGGCGTTTCAAAAAATCAATTTCCTACGCGATTTAAAAGACGATTATCAAACATTGGGTAGAACGTATTTCCCAAATGTAGATATGACCGAGTTTACCTTGCAAGCGAAACGTGAAATTGAAGCGGAAATAGCATTAGATTTTAAAGAAGCGTTAGTTGGTATTAAAAAACTTCCGGTTTCTTCTAAAGGTGGTGTATATTTGGCTTATGTTTACTATTTGACACTTTTTAAGAAAATTAAGCGCGTATCTGTGGATCGTGTATTGGTTGAGCGAATTCGTGTAAGCGATGGAGAGAAAATCGCCTTGATGTTTAAAAGTATGTTGCAATTTAAAACGAATATGTTGTAATGAAAAATTTAGTACTTGTTTGTCTTCTAGGTCTTTTGTCGAGCTTCTCTACTGTTTTGACAATTTCAGAAGTGCGTACCCTTTTTAAAAGTGCAGCTTTTGAAGAACATGCATGTACTAAGCTAATTTATTCATTAAAAAATCAAGCTTCGCAACAAACAGTTTTTACAGCGTATAAAGCAAGTGGCTTAATGATGAATGCAAAATACGTGTTGAATCCATTGGATAAATTAAGTACTTTTTCCAAAGGAAAAAACCTAATGGAACAAACTGTAACCAAGGATCCAACGAACTTAGAAATACGTTTTTTACGTTTGGCAATGCAAGCGAATACACCTTCTTTTTTAGGATACGCAGATGCAATTCCACGAGATAAAAAGTTTGTTTTACAAAGCTTAAAATCGGAGACGGATACGGAACTGAAAAATATGATAGTCGCTTATTTACAAAAGTCGGATGTATTAACACAAACTGAAAAAAAACAGCTGTAATTTTAGTATATAATTAAAAACATTGAACAATATAAATTTATGCAAAACATAGATGTCGCCTTATTTTTTTATTGAATGTAGTGAATTGAAATGCTGGAACCATAAGGTAACTCGTAGCGGATGCGAAGAGATCACCGAAATGGTAGCAATTTCAAAAGCGAAATGAAAATAAAAAAATACAGCGACGAGTTTTCTTTTGTTTCTTTTCTTTTGCGGAAAAAGAAAAGAAAAAAATAAATTTTAAAAAAAACAAATATGAGTCCAATTACCACCAATATAATCATTACTACCATCACCTTCTTCAGTATGGAAGCTGTAGCTTGGCTAGCCCATAAATACATTATGCATGGCTTTTTATGGAGCCTTCATAGCGATCACCACAAAAAAGAAGTGACTAGCTTTTTTGAAAAAAACGATTATTTCTTTGTGATTTTCGCAGCTCCAAGTATAGTCGGATTTTTTGTTGGTATGCAAGATAATTTCAGCTGGCCTTTCTGGGTTGGTTTGGGAATATTGATCTATGGAACAGCTTATTTCTTTGTGCATGACATATTCATTCACCAACGCTTCAAAATTTTCCGTAATGCAAACCAAATGTATTTCAGAGCCATTCGTCGTGGGCATAAAATGCACCACAAACATTTAGGAAAAGAAGATGGGGAATGTTTTGGTATGTTATGTGTTCCATACAAATATTTTAAAGAGGCTAGAAATAAATGAAAAATTTATATTTAGCAATTGATTTACTGACGATTGCTGTTCCTTTTTTGTTTTCTTTTCATCCAAAACTTCAATTTTATAAACATTGGAAGGCATTTTTTGGTGCGAATGTGCTAGCAGGAGCAATCTTTATTTCTTGGGACATTCTTTTTACGCATTGGAAAGTGTGGGGGTTTAATCCAACCTATCTAACAGGAAATTATTTTTTTAATTTGCCAATAGAGGAGGTGTTATTCTTTATTTGTATCCCATTTTCCTGCGTTTTCACTTACCATTGCTTGAATCGTTTTTTTACTTTTTCGTGGAAAGATAAACTAGAAACTCGCTTTGTTTTGGTACTCTCTATTTCATTCTTACTTCTTGGGATGATTTTCTGGGGAAGGGCATACACTTCTGCAACGTTTATTTCGCTTTCTCTCTTTTTGTTAGTTCTAAAATTTGTTTTAAAAGTGACTTGGTTACCTAAAATACTAACGATTTACCCAATACTACTTATCCCATTTTTTATTGTTAATGGTATCCTTACTGGTACAGGATTAGATGCTCCCGTTGTTTGGTATGATAACTTAGAAAATCTACATGTTCGTCTAGCTACAATTCCTGTGGAAGATGTGTTTTATGGTTTAGAACTGATTCTGTTGAATTTGTTTTTTTATGAGCGATTTAAAAAATAATCACTCTAATTCCCAGGCACTTCGATACCCTCCAACTTCTTCCATGTATTCCAAAAATTGTCCGTAAAACGGATCTTGTCCAATCGTTGAACTATCGCCAATAACAAAAAGTTGCTCTTTAGCACGGGTAAGTGCAACATTCATTCTTCGATAATCCTTCAAAAATCCAATTATAGCGTCTGTATTGGAACGAACCAGGGAAAGTATAATAATTTCCTTTTCTTGCCCTTGAAAGCTATCAATAGTACTAATTAATAGCCCTTGAGGTAATAGTTCTTTTGCTAATTGTACTTGACCTGAATACGGAGAGATAAATGCAGTATTATTTAGATTTAAACTTTCCGTTTCGATGATTTTTTGTACTACCGACAATTCTCCTTCATTCATTAAACTATTTCCATCCTGACCCGATTGTTCGTCAAAACCTGTCCCTGCAGTGTCAAAATAAGTGATGTGTTGTGCGATATCACTCTGATTATCGGGTGTTTGTAATTCGGATTTGTAAAAATAATTACTTGAAAAATCAGCAATTGACTTACGCATTCTATATTGTGTATCTAAGAAAAACACATCGGTACAATATGTAAATGTTTGCTCTAATATGGAGATAGATAATCCTTTATTTGCTGCAGACTGTGAAAGTACAGTAGGAGGAAGCTGAAAAGGATCTCCTGCAAGTACCCAATTATTTGCGAAAGGAAATACAATCCAAGCCAAAGCTTCAATTGCCTGACCTGCTTCGTCCATTACCAACGTGTCGAAATTGGCATTTTTTGGTAAAAAGTCCGAAATACCGATAGGTGTACCTAAAATTACTTCTGCATTTTCAAACAATTTCTCGTCAAAATAATTTCGAATTTCACGGATTTCTTTACGTATGCTTTTGACTTCTTTTAATAAAAGTCCACGTTGCTCTCTTTCCTCGCGACCAAAATTTCGCTTGTATTGGAATGACATACGACGTAGTTCTTCTGCACGAATTTTTAATTTTTTAATTTCTTTATGCTCTTTTGCTTCCTGCATTTTACCCTCAGGAGTGTATGGAAATATGACGTCGTCCACCTTTAGAGAATTTCCAACACGAAGAATTTTCACTCCTTGAACGACTAATCCCTTCGCAATATTATCTACAGCGGTATTACTAGGAGCGGTAACTAACACTCTTTTTCCGCGTTGCGTTAGTTGACAAATTCCCTCAATTAATGTCGTTGTTTTTCCCGTACCTGGAGGTCCGTGTAGTATCACTAACGATTCATTTTCAACCATAGCTTTTACTGCTTGTTCCTGACTAGCGTTCAACGCTTGATTTTTAAAGGGAAGCGATGATGTTAAGGCTAAATCTTGCCCAAAGGATGTTTCACCATGAATTTGATTGAATAGTTTTTGTACTTCTGTATGTTTTTCTATGTTTTTTATAGCTTCAATCATCAATTCACTTGTGCGATGATCTGGTGCTAATTTAATTCCAACTCCTTTTTCCTCGATCCAATCTGGAAAATCTGGAGCAAATAAACGAAACTCTCCTTTTTGACCTTCAGTACCTAATAGTATTCCTTTGATAGGCTCTTCTCCCTCAATGAAACATTCAATCGCACTATTATCCTTAAAATTGGAGGTGTCTGTTGTGTAAGGAAGTTTGAAAGAAATTTCTGGATAATCTGCATAACCGAAACTTTTACGAACCACAGAAATTGGATGCAAAGCCAATCCATCCGACTTTAATTGTTTTAATCCAGCATTTGCGTCGAGGGTATATCGACTTTCTTGTTCTTTCATTTCTAAGGAAATCAATGAAATCAAATGCTGTTGGTGTGGATGTAATTCTTTCATAGGGTAAAAGTAGAAAGTAGAAAGTGAAAAGTTGATATAATGAACCAAAATAGATTGAACAATAAATATTATCCAACTAATTAACCTTGAAATTTTGAAGTAAGACTTCAAAATTTCAAGGTTAATTTATATTTTTAAATAAACTTTTTGTAAGTTTGTATTCGTGTAAATTAATTGTTAGTCATGGTTTTAAGGAGTGTTTTATTACTGGATTTATTGGATTCTATTGAAAATAATCCAATTACTGCAATTTTAGGTCCTCGTCAATGTGGTAAAACGACACTTACGAGAGCAATTACACATCCTGAGTTTGCGATACATTATTTCGACTTGGAAGATCCTAGAGATGCTTTTTTGTTTGAGCAACCTATGTTGGCTTTAGAAACACTGAAGGGTATAATCGTAATTGATGAAATTCAATTAAAACCTTCTTTATTTTCATTACTACGTGTGCTTGCTGATAAAAAAAGAAAGGATACACGTTTTGTGATTTTAGGAAGTGCTTCTCCGTCATTAATTAAAGGAGCGTCAGAATCGTTAGCTGGTAGGATTCATTTCATCGATATGATGGGGTTCTCATTGAAAGAACTTGGTGTAGATGCGCAACAGAAATTGTGGATTCGTGGAGGTTTTCCATTGTCTTATTTAGCGAATTCGGAAGTGAAAAGTATTAATTGGCGTAACAATTTCATTCGAACTTTTTTAGAAAGAGATATTCCTCAATTAGGGATAAATATACCAACGGAAAGGCTTCGGAAGTTTTGGTATATGCTTGCACATTATCATGGAAATGTTTTGAACACTTCAGAGATTGGAAAATCTTTGGGTTTGTCTAGTCATACAATACAACATTATTTAGATATTTTGTCTGGAACGTATATGATTTATTTGCAACAACCTTGGTTTGAAAATATCTCAAAAAGACAAGTAAAATCTCCTAAG
>CANGOF010000045.1 GCA_947455515.1 Flavobacteriia bacterium | reverse complement strand
TTTATTTGACACCTATTCAAATGCATTTACAAAATAGAATCAAAATAAAAACTTATAAAAACAAATATCCCAGTAAACACGTGTTTACTGGGATATAATTATGTATTTTAGTCTTTAATAATCTGTATCGCTTATTTAGGACTAGTCAACTTCTTCAATTTCTAACCCTAAGTCAAGAACATTGTACAACACCTTTTTAGTAATTCCTTGCTCGAAAACAAAGGTGTAAATTCCTGGTTTTGATAATTTACGATTACGAAATACCAAACGATTTTCCACAATCGATCCCGTTTTTTTTCCTAACCAACGACCTTTTTCATCCGTAATTTTAAGCTCAAAAGGTTCACGAGCAAATTCTTTGTTTGGTGATTTAGAATTTAAATAAATCCAAACATTACTATATTCGTAGCTCGTCGCATTTCTTAAAGTAAGAATGAAATTATATGCTTTAGAGGTATCTTTAATATCTACTTTAAACGAAGGACTATTTTTTCTTGCCCAAGTATTATTTTTAAATGAATACGACTGTTGAAAGAACGGTTGTTCCTGGCAAGCAGTTAACAACCATATTCCAATAATAGCAAATAAAGTAAGTTTACCCATTTGTTTCCGTTTTAGGACCTTGAGAAACTGCTTCTCCGTCTCTTCTTGGTGGTTTTCTACGTTTTTTCTTTTTAAAAGCTGGTTTATCTACTTTTGGCGTTGTGCCTTCTGTTGGTATATTTAACACTACAGGTTTATCTGTTTTAAGTTCCACAGGTTTTGAAGCACGTACTTGTGCTTGAGGAGCATTTGGATTAGGTCGATTTGGCTTTTTATTTTTCTTTTTATTGAAATTATTGTCAAAACGATTCAAACTATCTTGTCCTACCACATTGTCGTAGGCAGGTTCAACAACCACTGCTTCAATTTTAGCGTAATCTTTTAAAGAAGCTGGTTTTTCTTTACGTGCATTCATTTCCATGATTTCTTTCACACGTTCTGGGGTAAGTGCAATAAACTCCCCTCCTTCTTGTGTGAAAAACATCAAACGTTTAAATACATCTGTTTTCACATGAAATGAAGTTCCTTTTTCGGTGTATAATTTTGTTTCAGCTGCTGGAAAAGCCTTTAAAGCATCCAAATAGCTGTCTAATTCATAATTTAAACAACACTTCAATTTACCACATTGACCAGCTAATTTTTGTGGATTTAAGGATAATTGTTGGTAGCGTGCTGCAGAAGTGGAAACAGATCTAAAATCCGTTAACCATGTAGAACAACATAATTCGCGACCACAGGAACCAATTCCACCTAAGCGCGAAGCTTCTTGACGAGATCCAATTTGGCGCATTTCCACACGTATCTTGAATTTTTCAGCCATGTCTTTGATCAACTGGCGGAAATCTACACGATCGTCTGAAGTATAATAAAAAGTTGCTTTTGTTAAATCTCCTTGGTATTCAACGTCCGAAATTTTCATATCCAAATTAAGATTCACAGCTAAAGTACGTGATTGATACATTACCTCTTTTTCTAATTCTCTGGATTGCATCCATTTCTGAACATCTTCAGGAGTTGCGATTCTATAAATCGCAGGTGTTTCTAAATTTTTCGGATTAGAAATTTTCTTTTTAACCTGAATTCTGGCTAATTCTCCAACAATAGATACTACTCCTATATCGTAACCAGGACTGGCCTCCACCGCAACCACATCTCCTACTTGTAAGGACAAGTTTTTACCGTTACGATAAAATGCTTTTCTACTATTTTTGAATCTTACTTCAACTATATCGTAGGCTTTTTGACCAACTGGTAATTGCATATTTGCCAACCAATCAAAAACCCCTAATTTATTGCATCCTCCAGAACTACAGGTACCATTATTTTGACAGCCTCCAGGTGTTCCACCACCCGTGCTACAATTGGAACATCCCATATTTTCTTTTTTTTTGAATTACAAATATACGATTAATTAGAGAATTAATTATCCAGAAATAGAGTTTGATTTACCCCCTTTTTGCGAAAGGCTTTTCTAATTTCCAAGCTAAACCTACGAAAGCGAGAATAAAGATATTATGAACAATGAATTTCAACCAAGTGATTTGAATATCCATTAAATAACATAGGTAGAAAAAGAGTAAACTTAAACCCATGTAAAAGAAAAACTTACGCAAATTATAGTTAATAGGATAATATTTCTGGCCTAAATAATAAGAAACAACCATTTGTGCAGCATATACAATCAAGGTAGCCCACGCACAAGCCCAGTACCCATAAATTGGGATTAAAAGTACATTCAAGATAACCGTCAATGTTGCACCACCTATTGAAATGTACGCACCAAATTTTGTCTGACCAGAAAGTTTATACCAAATACTTTGATTGTAGTATATTCCTAGAAAAACATTCGCTAATAACAAAATAGGAACAACTCCTAAACCAACCCAATAACTTTCATTTCGAATAAAGTGCTTGAAAATATCAATGTTCAAGGTAACCACTAAAAACACCAAACAAACTGTAGCAACAAAGTAATTCATTACTTTACTGTAGATTTTGTCTTTATCTTCATTTTTCATTTGAGAGAAAAAGAAAGGCTCTGCAGCATAACGATAGGCTTGTAATAAAATGGAAACCAACATGGCTAATTTATATACTGCACTGTAAATTCCTACTTGAGCTTTTGCATATTCCAAGGTTTGTCCGGAGTTAAATAACAGACGTTTTAACAGAGCCCTATCTAACGTTTCATTGATAATTCCTGCAAAACCACCAAAAACCAATGGCAATGCATAGACCACCATTTCTTTGGCTAGTTCTACATTAAATTTGAAACGTAAGTGTAAGAAATGCTTGTAAAGGAGCAGTGGTTTCACAAGAGAAGAAACTAAATTTGCGAGTAAAATATATAATACCCCTTGTTCTGGACGCGATTTATCAAAAATGAGTAACATCAAAACCAGGTTCAGTCCAATATTTGCAAAAATAGATGCTAATTGAATCCCGACAAACTTTTTGGCTTGTTCTTCCGCGCGTAATTTTGCTAATGGTAAACTGGATATTGCATCGATGCAAACCACTGCAATCAATAATACAACGTATTCATTGTGATCAGGATACAAAAGGAAATTAGCGATATTTTGATTAAAGAACAAACTCACTAAAAAGAAGAGAATATTGATCCCAATTACCGTCAAAAAGCTATTTTGAAAAACTTCCTCTTTATCGTCCTTTAGTTGAATAAAACGGAAAAAAGAAGTCTCCATTCCAAAGGTTAGTAGCACGACTAAAAATGCGACATAAGCATACAATTCTGAAACTACTCCATAATCCGAAGGGTTGGCAAACGCAGCAGTATAGAGCGGCACCAACAAATAGTTTAGAAGTCGACCAACGATGCTGGACAACCCATAAATAGCAGATTGGGAAAGTAATTTCTTAAGTGGGTTCAAACTAAATGGTAAAAATTGGTTTTCTTTTTTCTAAAAATGCAGTAGTCCCTTCTACAAAATCTTTGGTACCAAAGCAGTTTCCAAATTCTTCAATTTCAGTAGCAAAACCATTTAAGTTGGCCGTTGTACTCGCATTTACTGCACGAATCGCGCTTGCAATAGCCAAAGGAGAATTTTGTGCGATTTTTGCTGCCATTTTTTCTACAGTTGCTACTAATTCTTCTTGCGTACAAACAATATTTACTAAGCCCCAGTATAAAGCTTCCGCAGCAGGAATCATTCCAGCAGTGAAAATCATTTCATTCGCTTTTCCTTTTCCTACTAATTGACTTAAACGTTGTGTTCCACCATAACCAGGAATTACTCCTAAACTTACTTCAGGTAAACCCATCTTTGCATTATCCGAAGCCACACGAATGTGGGAAGCCATCGCTAATTCTAAACCTCCACCTAAAGCAAAACCGTTAACAGCTGCAATAACTGGTTGACGACTATTTTCAATCAAATCAAACAATTTTTCTTGCCCTTCTTTTGCTAAGTTTTTACCTTCCTCAGGAGAAAAATCAGCAAATTCTTTAATATCCGCACCAGCAACAAATGCCTTTTCACCAGCACCCGTTAAAGCGATAACACGAACCGAAGAATCTGAATTCGCAGCTTTCATAGCATCGTGTAATTCTTGAATCGTTTGTTTGTTAAGTGCGTTAAGCTGAGCAGGACGATTAATTGTAATCCAAAGCGTGGATTCATTTTGGTGAGTCAACAAATTAGTGTATTCCATAATGCTTTATTTATTTTTTTGACGAAAATGTTTATATATTTTCACAGCCATCATCAGAAGAATTCCAACAAAGAAAAATCCAACGGTGCCTTTTACCCAATCTAAGGTGGTTTGTAATTCCACTAAAAAAACGATAGCTACTAAAAATAAGGTTGCTAATTCATTCCAAAGTCTAAGTTTTGTGGAGGTCCAACGAATTTCATCTCGTTTCAGTTGATTCATGATACGTTGACATAAGAAATGATACACTAATAATAAAACTACAAAAGTCAACTTGATATGCATCCAAGGTTGGGTCAATAGATAATTGTTTTTGATTAACATCCATACTCCAAATATTACCGTCAAAATCATGGCTGGAGTAGTAATGATATACCACAATTTTTTCTCCATGATTTTATATTGATCTCCAAGAATCTTTGCTTCCAATTCAGACTTCTCCTTTGTTTCTGTATGGTAAATAAATAAACGCACCATATAAAACAAACCAGCAAACCAGCTTACAACAAAAATAATATGCAGTGCTTTTATAACGTTATAATCCATTATTTTGATAAATTGACAATTTTAAAATTGACAATTGACAATTGTACATTGTCAATTTCTACACTTTTAATCCTTTAACAACGCGATCTTTTCTTCTTGTTTTTTGTAATTTTTTGATAGAAACCAACAAATAGGAATTTGCGGAATTAGAGGTCGCATAATAAACCTCGTTACCATAAGATACCTCAGCACCTTTATCGTAATCCCATTTTGCTACAAAATAATACCTACCATTGGATTGTGCTTCTCTAATTCCAAATTTAATTGTTCTTCCAGAACCAACTTCGAAACGTATATTAATATCTCCATTTGCATCGTAGCTCTCAAAAATACATTTTGTTAGCGCAGGAATAATGATGCGATTTTCTTCCTTGCTTTTAGAAGTTACTAGGGTTCCATCATCGGTTTTCGCTTTACCACCATTGGTTACAACTCTTTCAAGTACGATGTATGTTGAAGTGTAAAACTGCACTTTTTTCATTGCTTCTGGAGTAGTTAAATCATACTCTTTTTTAATATCTGCAGTAAAAGGCTGACGAACAGCACAACTTACCAAAGCAAATAAAAATGAGAAGTAAACCAAATATTTCATGTTCTAAATTTTGAGTTACTACAAATGTATAAAATCTATGTAATCAAAGGGAAGGAATAAAAAAAAGAAACAACGAAATATGTATTTTTGTAAAAAATAAAAAAATGGCTTTACACGTTCAAAAATTTACTTTCAATCCATTTCAGGAAAATTCATATATTGTTTCCGCACCAGATAAATCTGCAGTCATCATTGATCCAGGGTGTTTGAGTTCAAGTGAAAAACAGCAATTATCCGCATACATTTCTGATAATCAACTACAAGTAAAAGCTTTGTTGAGTACCCATTGTCACATTGACCATGTACTAGGAAATGCATACGTACTAAGAACGTATCCTGTAGACTATTACATGCATAAATTAGATTTACCTATTCTGGCAGCGGCAGAACGTTCTGCTCAAGTATATGGCATCGAAGGTTTTGAAGCATCTCCTCAGCCGACACATTTTTTGGAAGACAAACAAATCTTGCAATTTGGAGAAATTGAATTGGAAGTTGTTTTTGGTCCTGGGCATGCACCTGGACACGTAGCATTTTATTCTGCAAAAGATGCTTTGGTAATCTCAGGAGACATACTCTTTCAAGGAAGTTTTGGTCGTGTTGATTTACCTGGAGGTGACATCGAAGTATTAAAGAAAACGATTAAAGAACGATTTTTTACGTTACCCGATGAAACGGTAATTTATTGTGGTCACGGTCCGAACACAACGATTGGCAAAGAAAAAACGTCTAATTATATATTACAGTTTTAATAACTACTTATGTTCAAATTTACATTCCTTAGTATTTCGATTTTAGCATTCTTCTTTTTAGTAGGTTGTGGTGAAAAATCAACGAATAAACAAACCTCCACTTCCAAAAAGGAAAACTTAGATAGTTTATTAAAATTAGACCCAAACAACGTAGAACTTTTAATTAAAAGAGGAAATAAATACTTAGACACCTACAAGTTTTACGATGCATTGACCGACGGAGCGAAAGCATATCGCTTAGATTCTACCAATTTAGAAGCACGATTTTTATATGCGAATGCTTTAAACAACCGAGAAGAACGTACCCAAGTAGACATTGAAAATGCGAAACAACATTTCTTGTACCTCATCAAACACCAGCCGGGAAATAAAAAAATCTATGTAAGCTTAGCATCTACTTATACACAACAAGGAGATTTTGAGAAATCGTTTCAATACATTAATGAAGCGCTTCGTATCGATAAAAAATACCGTGATGCTTATATTTTAAAAGGAACCAACTACTTAACCTTGGGTAATCGAAAACTTGCAAAATCATCTTATGAAACTGCTATTCAGCAAGACACTAAGTTTTTCGAGGGGTACTTGTATTTGGGTTATTTGTATTCGGAAGACAACGATCCTTTGGCAGTTGAATATTTTCGAACCGCAGCGACTTTGCGACCTAAATCCACGGATGCGTTGTATGGTATAGCATACAGTTTACAACAGCAACAAAAATTTGAGGAGTCATTGAAGGCTTACAGAGATTTATTACAAGCAGATCAAAAATTCTATTTAGCATTATTTAACCAAGGATATATTAAGCAATTCGAACAAAATCAAATCGATAGTGCTATCTATTATTATACAAGCGCGATAAACTTACAGCCTAAATTTGTCAAAGGATGGCATAATTTAGGATTGTGTTACGCTTCCTTAGGAAGAAAACCAGAAGCTTTGAATGCTTTTGCATCTGCATTGAAATACAATCCGAAATTTGAAATTTCTCGTATTGAAGCAAATAAATTAAAATGAATCAACAAACGAAAATAACACAGCTTCTAGGAGATTTGGCGATACCAATTATTGGTTATTATTTCTGGGATTGGAACATGTTTTTTATTTTGTTTTTTTACATTCTTGACGTAAGTGTTTCTACTGCCTTCACATTTGTAAAAACAAAAGCGATACATAAACATCATCAAACCTCCAACTATCCTTGGAAGCACATTTTCCTTATACTAATAGGGTATTTTCTTACTTTTTACTTGGTCTATTTTCTAATTATGAACATTAGTCCGAAAGTCAATCTATCCAAAGAAATCATTCGCTTTGTTATGATGAAAGAAATGGGATTACCTCAAGGTATTTTGCTTCTTCCTTTGCTTATCGTAGGAGGATATATGCAGTATAAAATTTCATTTTTAATTCCAAAGGCTTTTGAAACAACACCGATCGATTCCTTATGGCATGAACATGTGAAATTGTTTTTGTTAATCGTTGGGGTTATTGCCCTATTGTTAGGACTTTCTAGTTGGGTAGTTTTTCCAGAAGGTGTGTATGTATGGGGAATGGTATTGGGAAGTTCGGGGTATCGGTATTATGTGAGATAATATAATATCACCCCTTCTTTACCCTCACCAAATTCCCATAAAACAATTCTTTTCCAAGTTTTGTTTTTCCCCACAATTCATTTGCTTCGATGTTGCGTTTGTCGAAAAATTTAGCTGTTTCACGAACCACATCTTGCAAGGTAATTTTAGGAGAATAGGTGTTTAAAATCAAGGTTCCTTTGTCTGAAAGTAGCTGATAAGCCGTTTCCAATAAGGCTGGTAATTTTTGTTCGAGAATCCATTTTTCACCTTTTGCTCCAAATCCAAAAGCAGGTGGATCCATCAAAATCACATCGTATTTTTTTCCACGTTTGAGTTCTTTTTGTGCAAAAGTTAAGGCATCTTCATGAATCCAACGAATATCAGAAAGTTGGTTATGTTCCATGTTTTCCTTCGCCCAATGGATTAATTGTTTGACTGAATCTACATGTGTCACAGATGCACCAGTTTTTCGCGCAACCACCGAAGCTATTCCAGTATAAGCAAAAAGGTTTAAAAAGGTCTTGGAAGCGTCTAAATTAGCTAATAGAAAATCCCAATTGACCACTTGTTCAGGAAAAACACCTACATGTTTGAAGGAAGTCAGTTCTAATTTGAATTGCAAGTCTTTATATGCAATATTCCAGCTGTCATTTTGAAGGGTATTTCTACGTTTCCACAAACCTTTGGTCGTTGATTTTTCAATAAAAGCGCAATCCGCTTTTTTCTCCCATTCAACAAAGGTAATATCAGACTTGAAGTAGGCTTGTAATTCTGGTCGAATGGTTGTAACAGAACCAAAACGTTCTAATTTCTTACCACCACCAGCATCTAGTAATTCATATTCTTCCCAAGGCTGGGTGAAAAGTTTGGTAGCTATCGACACCGCTTATTTCTTAGCACGCGGCATTTTCTGACGACCTTTAGTCATCTGAGCCATACGCATTTGATTTTTAGAAGGAACAGCAGAGGAAAGTTGACCTTTCATCATAGCGATTTGGTCTTTTAAAATACCGTTCTCATCCATTTTCTTCGCTTCATTCAACAAAGTAGTCGCTTCTTGCTTTCTACCAGTTTGCGCACAAATTCCAGATAAATGTAAACGAGCAACAGCGTTATCTTGTTTTGTTCTCAATCCCATTTGAATTGCTTGACGTAACATTTGTTCTGTTTTCGCAAAACCTAATTCTTGTGTTCCCAACATTGCTTTCAAGTACAACACATATGCATGTTGTTTTTTTGGCAACAAATCAGGTCGAGAAATTTTGTTTAAGTATCCATGTGCTTTTTCATGATTACCAACACGCATTTGGTTCAATGCTAAAATCATATACTGATTTCTAAAGAAGGACAAAATGATTAATGCAGTCACAAAAATCATCACGATACCCCATCCCCAATGACCTGTAGCGAACGAATAAACTAATAAAAACAAAGAGAATGCTGAAAGGATACAGCGAATTACAAAACCTAACATAGTATAATTAATTAATCAATAGTGGCAATACATTTCAATTCAATTGCAATTGGAGTTGGCAAAGAATTAATCTCACAGGTTGTACGACAAGGTAAATTATCCTTGAAATACTCAGCATATAAACGGTTATACGTATGAAAATCACGTTTCATATTTACTAAGAAAACCGTAACATCAACCAAATTTTCCCAACTGGAACCAGACTCTTCTAAAATCACACGAACATTGTCAAAAACACTTCTACATTGAGCTTCAAAATCAAACTCGATGAAATTCCCGTTTTTATCTAACTTCAATCCTGGAACTTCAGAATCTGTTGCGTCTGAACCTGCAGTACGAGGTCCAACCCCGGATAAAAACAATAAATTACCTACGCGTCTTGCGTGAGGATATAACCCTACTGGTTTTGGTGCTTTACTTGTAGAAATACGCGAATTATCTGACATGATTGAATTTTTGATATGCAAATATAAGAAATCTATTCCCAAATACTTTCAATCACTTCCAAGGAATTTGTAGGATTAAAATTAGGGATATGGTACTTAAAGTAGGTCAAAAGTAATTGTAAGGTTTGCTTTCTTACGTGTTTCGGAATCGATAATTCCAATAAATGATTTTTATCTAAGGTAAGTATAGCTCCTAACAAATCTACCTCCTGACCAGACTTATAGGTGAAATTGGATGGAACGTAAGGCAGAAACTCTCCATTTTCTAAGTCGAAATAAGGTGTATAATCTTCCGTTTTGAGTGGATAAAATCCTAATTGTTGTGAAACTTGTAACATCCAATAAATAGGATAATTAGCTAACGTAGTATGTTCATCTAACCAAGCTAATTCATCCACCAAAAAATCATACAAATGGGTATCTATAACACCTTCATGCAATACATTCGCTAAAATTTCCACTTGAAAAAAAACAACAGTTGATTTTACAGGATCAAATGGAATGGTAGCAAAGGATTGATACAAGGTAGCATCTGTCATTTTAGCGAGTTGACTTTCATCTTTTTGATAATACGAAAATTCGATTGGGGAAAGCGGTAACAATACGACTCCTTTCTTTTTCTTAGCACCTTGAAACAAAAATGATTTTAGCCCTTCGTTTTCTGTAAAGCAATGTACAATGAGACTGGTTTCGGAATAAGAAAAACGTTGTATGATTAAACCTCTTGCTATTTTTTTCATGATATTAACTCCTGATTAAAATGTTTTTTCGTTGTTCAACCATGGCATCATGCTATTCGATCACAACAAATTCTCCAACCTTTCTACCCTCTCCATCGTTTGGTGCGGTCCAGATAAAATACACTCCAGCTTTTACTCGTTCTCCAGTATTTGTTTTTCCGTCCCAATGTGCTGTACCTCCATTGGAAGTTGTTTTATAGATTAAATTTCCTCCAGCATCTGTAAAACGTATGTCTGAGTCATAAGCAATACCTTGAATGGTTACACCAAATGTATGTTCTGGTTTTAATGGATTCGGAAAAACCTTAGTATTCTCATACGAGTTTGCACCTTGTGTTGCATCCGTACGAAAAGAAACTAAACCTTCTTCTGTAATTACATAAAGTTCACCCGTTTGATGATTCAATTTCAAATCTAAAATAGCATTCGAAATCAATGGGCTATTTTCTTTGGTATAGCTTGCAAGAATTTCGGAACCATCTGGAGAAAGCAAAAATAATCCAGCACTTGCTGTTGCAATCCATTTGCGATTTCCTCCATCCACTTCAATGTCAGATATTGCAGTTTTCCCCAACATGTATTCAACGTTCCCTTCAAAACGTAACTTGATACGTTGTGCAGAAAATGATGATTGCTCTTTGGAAAGTATGGCACCTGCATTATACAAGATACAAAAACCATTATCCGTTCCAATCCACAATTGGTTATTAAAATCCATTGCTAAAGCCGTTACCTCTTTGGAAGGTAGAGCGCCACTTGTTAATCCATCATTTACAACACGGAAAATATCGTCGGAAACATCATCTATCGTTCCACCATCCGTAAAACCAACAATACCTGTACCATAAACAGTAAACCATTTATTGTTTTGATTGTCAATAATTAATTTACGATTAAACACTTTTTTTGTTGAACCTCCGGTTTCAAACGAATACCATTTACCAGATTTACTTAGCATCTTTAATGGAGTATTTGAATACGAATTTAACATCCATAAATTTTCATTGAGGTCGTATTTTAGGTCTGAAATACACGTCCAGCTATTATCTGTAACTGCATATTTTTCTAAAATAGAATTATTGATATCATAAATCGTATCTATTTGTTGGTTGGAATTCATAATAGACAATGGAACTTCCGAAAAGGATCCAAAAGCTATTTGGTTAGGATTGATTGGATTAATAGAAACCGACGAAACATCCCAAATATTCTTTTTCAACCAACGTTTTTGATTCCATCGGTCATATAAGGACCACTTTTCATCAATAAAGGTGTAGGCTCCACTTGCATTAAACGCAACAGAGGTTTTATGTAAAATGCCTCCCGTAAATGCCATTACTCCTTGCTGACAGTCCGCAGTAAAAAAGCTACGTTTAGCTGGTCCTATGAAAGGTATCGATGCATTATGGTAATTATCCACCCATTTAACCAATCCATTTTCATTATCGGCAATCCACCAAACTCCTTCGCCAAAAACAACTTTTTGAGGTCTTGGATATGGAAAAAACGTGTATTTATAGAGTGACTCAGTAAGTAATATATTTTGATCAAAGAAAAACGTATTATTGTAGGTAGAGACAAAAAATTGATTTGCTTGGGATTGAATAGCAAAAATCTCTATTTCATCCGTAAACATTTTACTATTCATTTCATGTAATTGGTTATTATCCAAACGAAAAATAGAATCCTTTCCAAAATCAGGATGTGTTGCACCCAAATAAAGCTCTTGAGCAAAAGAGCATACGTATTTAAAAGTAGAAATATTGTGTTTTGAAACCCTCGGATCGATTTTCCAATTTGAAGGATTCGCGATAAGAGAATTCGATGCATTAATCACAAATAGATTACTGTCACTCACCACATAAATAGAATCTTTATGGAACGTAAAATCATTAATTTTTCTTCCATTTAATGGAGGATAGTAGGTGTCCGACACCTCCATTTTAACTGGGTCAATTTTTATAATTCCAAAATGCGTCGCAGCAAATAAAAATTTTCCATGTGATTGAAATTTTAGAATTTTCTTATCTCCCATGATACTTGCCAATTTCAAGTCTGGAAAATTAAAGATAGTCGACCCATCCAGTTTATCCATGTTCCCATTTTCGTATCCTATCCAAAAGGAATTAGAGGTAGAATCGAAGATGACACAGGAAACGAGTACTTCGGAAAGGTGATTTATTTTATTCCATTCGGTAGATTCATGATGGATATTATCGTATTCAAGTAACCCATTTTCAAATGCTGCGAGCACTTTATTATTTCCAAAGCAAATATCTTTTGCATTCGCAGCATTGACATGAAGTCTCCATTGACCTGTAGCAATTTGCGCTGAAAATGAAAGGGATAAACAAAGAAAAAAGAAAAACAATACTGTCTTCATAATGAAATTATATGCTAGTTCGAAACGAAATAGTATCAAATTTATTTTAAATTTTTCGCATTGCACTATTTTAACGAATTTATTTACCTTTGTTTTGTAAATAGTAAAATAAAACAGCTCTGTAGCTCAATTGTATAGAGCACTGGATTTCGGCTCCAGCGGTTGGGGGTTAGAATCCCTTCAGGGCTACAAAAACGGTTGGGGGTTAGTCCCGATAGCTTTCGGGACCCTCCGGGGTCACGATTGAACTGACAGTTCAACTTTTAAACTGTCAGTTCAATATTTTTTAGTGATTTGAATCAAATACTTCTAAATAGGCAATTTCCATTTTACTAATTTCATCATTTGTTAATTCTGGAAATAGTTTTCTTTTTTTTGCGGATATCTTTCCATTATTTTGATGAAGTAATACAATAATAAAATCTAATTTTTTATCAGGCATGTCCACAATGTGTTGAATGTCTTTTTTTAATTCATCAAAACGTTCGAGGAATACTAATTCATCTGGAATTTCTTCAGTTACTGTAGATTTTATCGCTCTTATTAAAAAAATTGCATGTTTAGTAAAATCAGGATATCTGTATAGGGCCTCTGTCTCTATTGGATTATTTACAATCAATTTTCCATTTGAATTTAATTCATAGATTGATTTTTGTTCTATCTGTTTAGATACTAACTCCAATGTTGTATCATATTCATGCATATTTGCTAGAATGTTTGCTGAAACAGGTACAATCGTTTTATAAGGGAAAACATTATTTCTTACAAGAATATCGTGAATTAAATAACGATGAATTCTTCCATTTCCATCCTCGAAAGGATGAACATACACAAATCCAAAAGAAACCATTGTTGCTTTTAAAATTGGATGAATAGTATTTGATTTACCATTTAATGCTGCAATTCCGGTCATTAAACTTTTCACAAATTCTGGTGGAGGACATATATAATGTATTTTTTGAGAAAAATCTCGCATAGTTTGACCTACATAATTTTGATAGTCTCGATATTGCGTATTCGCATATCTCGGATCTACCAACTGGTTTTGAATATATACGAGAGATTCCTCCGAAAGCGATTCCTCAAACGTTTTTTCTCCAGCATTTTCAAGTAAATAAATAAACTTATCCATGCGGTCTCTTGGAGGGTCTTCCTGTTCAATTTCACTAGATGATTTTGACTCTTTTTTAAATAGATAATAACTTGCCCTTTTAAAAACTTCTGAATTATATGTTTGTTTTAAATGTACTAGTGCATTTTTCAAATCCCAAGTTAATAATTCACTAAGTTCCGTTGTCTTTCTGATTATTGGACAAAAGCTCGAAGTTCCTAATAAATTGTCGTTAATCTTCCACTTTTGAATTTTAACAGAAGTACCTGTTAAATAGCTATTTTCATCCAATAAATCAATGTAATTTGTTGAACTAATAGTTACCTGAATTTTCTTATTTGTCGTAAATTCAACTAAATAACCTATAATTCGTGTATACTTCAAATTTGGTTTTTGTTGAATGTATTTCTCTAGTGTATTAAAATCAATGGAAAGAAATATTTCTTTTAATAATGCTAAATTTAAATCGTCATATTTTATTGCAAATTCAAGATGTGCAAAGGGATCATCTGAAACATCATATTTTGATTTAAATGTTTGAATAATCGTATTTTTTGAACTGACTTCAATTTTATCAACAGTACCAATGTATGACTCATGTGTTAGTAAATATCCAGAGATTGAAAATTTCTCCAATAACCAAGTAAATCCTATTTTCTTCATTTAGTAGGGTAAAATTAATTCCATAAGGGTAAAATTAGTTTTTTAATTTAAAATAAAGATAAAAATTATTTATTTGATATTATTTGGGGTAATTTATGTTTTTACACTTCAAAATTTCCTGTATATCTTCCATCAGTTGGTTAGAAGTGTTTCTTTATTGGGTCACAATCATGAATCCCATTTTGATGAGGTGTCAATAAAATGGGATTTTTATTTAATAAAATATTCAACTCTACATTTCTCCGTTAAAAAAAGTTAATCCACACCCATCCTCTAAGAATTAACTCTATTTTTATTGCTTATCAAATTGGAGTATGCGAAAAATTAGAATTAATTGGATTGTTGGAATCGTTGCTATCGCAATGATTTCTTTATTGTTAATTCAATTTTACCAGGTTTCACAACAGTATAACCAGAAGTCGGAAGAGTTTAAAGACAAGGTGAACACCCTCATTGAACGCATTGCAATACGACATGAAAAAGCGATTGAACTTCGCAAATACATGCACGTTGTAAACAAAGATTTCAGTCCGGAATACAAAGACATCTTAAAAAAAGAATTTCAAAATTTATTGACTTCCGAAGAAAGTATTACCATTCGTGATACGGTTTTAGTGGAAAACGGAAAGTTTAATAAATACTTGTTAATTCAAGGAGCAGCATACGATACAATTTCTGGCTTAAAAACGAATCATCAAGTACTTGCAAAAGATGTGAAACATATTCATCAGTTATTTAATCAAGACATCGTAAAATCCAAACAAAATCAAAGTGAAATGGTATCCAATCAACTGGATCACCGTGTTATGCGTCAAATATTTAAAAAATCCAAGTTGATTAATGAAATGCTATTTGTTGCATTTCATGACAACTCCTATATCGAACCGGAAAAACGTATCGACATCCATTTTCTTGATTCTGTAATTGCATTTGAAACTCGTGCAGATAATTTACCTTCCGAGTTTCGTTTTGCTATCAAAACGGAAAGCAATGAGTCGGTTCATTTTTGCACCTCAACACCTCATTATTCCTGTAAAATTGATACAACCGACGCGTTCAAAACGGTTCTTTTCCCTTCCAATATCATTGATGAATCCCTTTATTTGTATTTAAAGTTTCCAACGGAAAAATCCTTTATTTTCCATGAAATGTTTATCCCGTTTGCCATCAGTTTGATATTAGTTTTACTTATGGTTTATGCGATTTCTTTTATGTTTAGAACCATTATCACTCAAAAGAAATTAAGCGAATTAAAAAATGATTTCATTTCGAATATGACCCATGAATTTAAAACACCAATTTCAACCATATCTTTGGCTTGTCAGGCAATGAGTGATAAGGATATGATGGGAGATTCCATCAGCAAAGCATCACCATTTGTTACGATGATACATCAAGAAAACAAGCGTTTAGAATTATTGGTGGAGCGAATTTTACAAAGTGCGGCGATTGATAAAAAAGACATTGAGTTAAAAAAGGAAGAATTCAATTTATCCGAAGTCGTGAATGAATTATGTAACAATGCACAATTTAGAATCAAAGACTTGGGAGGAGAAATCATTGAGAAAATAGAAGGGAAAAATTTGCTGATTATAGGCGATAAAATGCATACGGTTAATGTGATTTCTAATCTAATAGATAATGCAATAAAATATAGCAAAGAGGTTCCACGCGTATATGTTACTCTTTCACGCATTGAAAACTCATTATTTTTATCAATTAAAGATGAAGGAATCGGGATTCCAAAAGCGCACATATCTAAAATATTTGATAAATTATATCGCATTCCAACCGGAAACGTGCATAACGTAAAAGGATTTGGTCTCGGACTGAGTTATGTAAAAGCGATAATCACCTTGAATGGTTGGAAATTAGATGTAAAAAGTCAAGAAAATATTGGTTCTGAATTTACCATTCAAATACCTCTTAATTAACCTAAAACAAAAGAAGATGGAAAATAAATTAAACATTTTACTAGCAGAAGACGATGATAACTTAGGGTTATTATTACATACTTTTCTTTCCTCCAAAGGATATAATGTCAAATTGGCTCGAAATGGGAAATTAGCTTTAGAGCATTTTAATTCGGAGAAAGTTGACTTTTGCATTTTGGATGTAATGATGCCAGTAATGGATGGAATTGCTACGGCGATGGAGATCCGTGAATTAAATCGTCAAGTTCCTATCCTATTTTTAACTGCTAAATCGTTGGAAGAAGATAAATTAGCTGGTTTTGCTGTAGGTGCAGATGATTATTTAACAAAGCCATTTTCGATGGAAGAGTTAATTGCACGTATCGAAGCTATAAGTCGAAGAACTAGTGCTAAAACTAGTACTACCGATTCAAAGACTAGCATTGGATCGATTTCTTTTGATTCACAAACACGTATTTTACACCTTCCTTCTGGCGATGTAAAATTGACAACCAAAGAAAATCAATTATTGAATTTATTAACTAAGAACACCAACGAAATCATCGATCGTCAAGCTACCCTACGCGCAATTTGGGGGGATGACAATTATTTTAATGGTCGTAGTATGGATGTGTATATTGCGAAATTGCGAAAATTATTAAAAGAAGATCCAGCAATCGAGATTATGAATGTACATGGAAAAGGATTTCAATTGATTGTGAAGTAAGCATGTCTTCGCAATCGAATGTTTTACTTTTGATAACATACATTCTATGTAATCTTGTTATCTCTAAAAGACTGAAAAAAGCGTATTACCCTGATAAAGCAATGCAAACGCGACATTTAAAGTTAATTTGGTTACTTCCATTTATTGGACCACTTATGTTGTATTCTTTTTGGAAGAAATCGAAACCAAAGAAGATGAAAATTAATACGAAAGAAAATCGAAAAACTGAGAGTTCACATTTTTATGAAAGTGGAGAAGGATTAAATTATTAGACGAATTGGTTACCCACTTTTTTAGTACTAATTTATAATTGTAATTTTGTACCATTATGAAATATCTAATCATTGGTCTTGGTAATCCAGGTTATAAATACGAAGAAACACGTCATAACATCGGTTTTAAGGTCGTAGAAGCCTTCGCAAAAGAATGTGAAGCATCTTTTGAGGTAAAGAAACTTGGGGAGCTTGCACAGGCAAAATTTAAGGGAAGACAAATTCTACTTCTAAAACCGAATACTTTCATGAATTTAAGTGGTAAAGCGGTTAATTACTGGATGCAAACCGAAAAAATTCCGATAGAAAATATCCTTGTGATTACGGATGATTTGGCATTGCCTTTTGGAAAATTACGTATGAAGGGAAAAGGTAGTAGCGGTGGACATAATGGGTTAAAAGATATTCAGGCGGTGTTAAATTCGACCGAATATGCACGTTTACGTTTTGGTGTAGGCGATGAATTTAAACCAGGTCACCAAGTAGATTATGTCCTTGGCGAATGGAACGAACACGAGAAAGCGACTTTGGAAGATCGCATTAAAATCGCAACTGAATTTATTAAAGGATTTTCGACCATCGGTATTGGCTTAACAATGACGAATTGGAATGGGAAATGAGTAACTAAAGAAGGGTGACGAATAAATTACTAAGAATTATAAACAAAAAAATCCTGCTGAAAAATCAGCAGGATTTTTTTTATAAATGAGTTATAATTTATAACCCATAATTCATAACTTATAACTTTCTTGCTACTTCGTTTTCTTCGAATGCTTCAACGATATCGCCAATTTTGATGTCATTGAATTTATCGATATTCAAACCACATTCGTAACCATGTTTCACTTCTTTTTGATCGTCTTTGAAACGTTTCAATGAACCAAGCTTACCAGTATGAAGAACAATTCCTTCACGAATAACACGAATTTTCGCATTACGTTTGATGATACCTTGTGTAACGAAACAACCTGCAATTGTACCTACTTTTGTGATGTCGAATGTCTCACGGATTTCCGCAGAACCAGTAACGATTTCTTCAATCTCAGGAGATAACATTCCTTCCATTGCCGCTTTGATCTCATCAATAGCTTTGTAGATTACAGAGTACAAACGAATATCGATTTGTTCAGCATCTGCTAACTTACGGGCAGCAACCGATGGACGCACCTGGAATCCAAGGATAATCGCATCTGACGCAGACGCCAAGTTGATATCGGCTTCGGTAATACCACCGACACCTTTATGAACAATCTTAACTGCAATTTCTTCTGTAGAAAGGTTTTGTAAGGAATCTGAAAGTGCCTCAATTGAACCATCCACGTCACCTTTGATGATCAAGTTAAGCTCTTTGAAGTCTCCGATTGCCAAACGACGACCAATTTCTTCCAATGTAATATGTTTCGTTGTACGTAAACCTTGTTCTCTGTACAATTGTTCTCTTTTTGTAGCAATTGTTCTTGCTTCTTTTTCGTCATCTAATACGTGGAATTTATCCCCTGCATTAGGTGCACCATTTATACCTAAAATAGATACTGGAGTAGCAGGACCAGCGATTTTGATGTTAGCACCACGTTCGTCATGCATCGCACGAACTTTACCATAATTACGACCTACTAATACTACATCTCCGATTTTCAAAGTTCCTGCTTCAACAAGTATGTTTGTTACATACCCTTTTCCTTTATCTAAAGAGGATTCGATAACCGTACCAACTGCATTTTTATTTGGATTTGCACGTAAAGCTAAGATCTCAGCCTCTAACAATACTTTTTCTAATAATTCTTGGATATTTAACCCTTTCTTAGCAGAAATTTCTTGGCATTGGTATTGACCACCCCACTCTTCGACTAAGATATTCATCGCAGAAAGTTGTTCACGGATACGATCAGGGTTAGCCCCATCTTTATCAATTTTATTGATTGCGAAAACCATCGGTACATTTGCAGCTTGTGCGTGAGAGATAGCCTCTTTTGTTTGTGGCATCACATCATCATCCGCAGCAACTAAGATAATTGCAACGTCTGTTACTTGAGCACCACGCGCACGCATCGCAGTAAAGGCTTCGTGACCTGGAGTATCTAAGAAAGTCATTTTACGGCCGTCACCTAATACCACAGAGTACGCACCAATATGTTGCGTGATACCTCCAGACTCACCAGAAGTAACGTTTGCATTTCTAATTCTATCTAATAAAGAAGTTTTACCATGATCGACGTGACCCATTACCGTAATAATTGGAGGACGAGATACTAAATCTTCTTCTTTGTCTTCTACCGTTGGAATCGCTTCTTGTACTTCCGCACTTACGAATTCCGTTTCAAAACCAAACTCATCTGCAATAATGTGTATCGTTTCCGCATCCAAACGTTGGTTAATCGAAGCGAAAATCCCTAAGGACATACACGCGGAGATTACTTGTGTTGGACCAACATTCATCATAGAAGCTAACTCAGAAACTGTTACGAATTCCGTAAGTTTTAATACTTTTTCTTGTAATTCAGCATCTAAAGCTTCTTGCTCACGACGTTGTAAATTATTATCTCTTTTTGCTCTTCTGTTTTTAGAACCTTTGGATTTAGATCCAGTATTCGATAAACGAGCGAGTGTATCTTTAATTTCTTTTTGGATATCTCTTTCGGTTGGAGCAACTTTAGGAGCGTTCGTACCAATAGGTCTAGAATTACCTAGGAATTTACGTTCTTTCGTTTGTCCAGCTTTAGGATCATTGATTGCAGGTGTTCCTGTACCTCCAGTTTTAGTAGGATCAATTTTCTTGATTCTCTTTCTTTTCTTACGAGGTTCATCTCCTGGTCTAGAAGGACGATGATCTGATTTAGGCTTGTCTACTGGAAGTTCAATACGTCCAAGAACAGTAGGTCCAGTCAAAACTTTACGTTCCACACGTATCGTTTCAATTTCTTTTGGAGCTTCAGGTTCTGCAGGAGCAACAGGAGTTTCCACTTTTGGAGTTTGAACAACAACTGGTGCAACCTCCGGTTTAGCCGAAGCCTTTGGTGCATTTTCTTGTTTTGCTTTAACTTCCTTTTCAGGTTTTTTCTTTTTATCAGGACGCGTTTTAGAATTGATTTTATCCAAATCAATTTTACCTAAAACCTGTAACTGCATATCTCCTTCACCAAGGGTTTTTGCACTTCCATCCATGGATGGTTCTTTGGTATCCGATTCTACAACCGTTTCCGCTATCACAACCGGTGGAGTTACAACCGGTGGAGCTACTACAGGAGCTTGCGCTTTTACACGCTCTAAAATACTCGGATCGAAATCGTCCTCTTCATCTTCCTTAGATGTAGTTTCTGGTTTAGAGTCTGTCAAGCTAACAGTTTCTCTTTTTTCGCGTTTTACAGCAGTCAATTTCGCTTGTTCTTTAAGCGATTGATCGTCTGCAAATTGTTGGCGTAATAGATCATAGTGTTCCCCTTCCAACTTAGAGTTTGGATTTGGATCAATTGATACTCCTTTGGATTGCAAGAACTCTGTTAATGTTGAAATACCAACATTCAATTCTCCTGCTACCTTGCCTAATCGTTGTGTTTTTCCGGCCATATTTTTTATTTCTTCCTGTAAAAAAACAGGTTAACTTTTTGTGCGACTTACTATTATAACAAATGTGTGCGACTAGCGCACACATCGACTATTATTCAAATTCTGCACGAAGTATTTTGTATACTTCTTGAATTGTTTCTTCTTCTAAATCAGTTCTGTTTACTAAATCTTCTACTCCAATTTCAAGTACAGATTTTGCAGTATCACAACCGATTGCTTTTAATTCATCCAAAATCCATCCTTCGATTTCATCTGCGAAGTCTTCTAAATCTACATCGTCTACATCTACTTCCCCATCACGGTAAACATCGATTTCGTATCCAGTTAATTTAGTAGCTAATTTAATGTTATTTCCACCTCTACCAATAGCCAAAGAAACTTGGTCTGGTTTTAAGGAAACTTTTGCACGTTTTTCTTCTTCGATAATTTCAACCGCAGTAATTTTTGCTGGAGAAAGCGCACGTTGAATAAATAATTGCGTATTTGTTGTATAGTTAATTACATCGATATTTTCGTTGCGTAACTCGCGTACAATTCCGTGAATACGAGAACCTTTCATACCAACACAAGCTCCAACTGGATCTACGCGGTCATCGTAACTTTCTACAGCTACTTTCGCTCTTTCTCCTGGCTCACGAACGATACGTTTGATAGTAATCAATCCGTCAAATACTTCAGGAACTTCCAATTCGAACAAACGCTCAAGGAATTCAGGAGCCGTTCTAGAAAGAATGATAACTGGGTTTGAGTTACGCATATCTACTTTAGATACAACCGCACGAATAGACTCTCCTTTTTTGAAATAATCAGCAGGAATTTGTTCTGATTTAGGTAAGATTAACTCGTTACCTTCATCATCCAATACCATGATTTCTTTTTTCCAAACTTGGTAAACCTCTCCAGTAACGATCTCACCGATACGCTCTTTGTAGATTTTATAGATATGGTCTTTTTCTAATTCTAAGATTCTAGAAATCAAATTTTGGCGTAAAGAAAGAATGTTTCTTCTTCCAAAGTCAGCAAACTTAAATTCTTCTGAAACCTCTTCTCCAACTTCGAAGTCAGGCTCAATTTTAATTGCTTCCGAATATGCAATTTCAGTATTTGAATCTTCAACCTCTCCGTCTGGAACGATTTCTTTGTTTAAGAAAATTTGAACATCTCCTTTTTCGATATTAACAATGATATCGATATGTTCATCTGTGTTAAATTTCTTTTTTAACATCGCACGAAACACATCTTCTAAGACGTGTTGCATCGTTTGTTTGTCAATACTTTTTAACTCTTTAAATTCTGAAAACGAATCTACTAATTCTAAGCTGTTCATGCCTATTTATTTAAATGAAATAACAATTTTTGTTTCCTTTAT
>CANGOF010000044.1 GCA_947455515.1 Flavobacteriia bacterium | reverse complement strand
GGTTTTAACTCCTTCATGTATTTCTGCATACCGGCAGACTCGTATTGGAAGATACCAACCGTTTCTCCACGTTGGAAAAGTTCGTAGGTCGGAGTATCGTCCACCGGAAATTCATCCGGAACTAAATCTATATCGTGTCGTTCTTTAACATTTTTAACCGCATATTTAATTAAGGTCAAGGTTTTTAACCCCAAAAAGTCCATTTTCAATAAACCAGCTTCCTCCGCAACCGAGTTATCAAATTGTGTACACCACATGTTTGAATCTTTTGCTGTAGCAACCGGAACAAACTGCGTGATATCCGAAGGAGTGATAATCACCCCACAAGCGTGAATACCAGTATTTCTAACAGAACCTTCTAATTGTTTTGCCTGCTGAATTACTTTCGCAGACAAATCCGAACCTTGCGAAAGTCGCTTTAATTCATTGGCTGATTGTATGTCTTCCGTTTTATTTTTCAATTTGGAAGCCAATTCTGCATCGTCTAGTGAAAATAATTTTTTCAAGGAAATATCTGGCACCAACTTCGCCAAACGGTCTGCTTCAAACAAAGGTAAATCGAGTACCCTTGCGGTATCTCGAATGGAAGACTTCGCAGCCATTGTTCCATAGGTAATGATTTGTGCCACCTGATTAGAACCATATTTTTCAATAACCCAGTCAATTACACGACCACGCCCCTCATCATCAAAGTCGATATCAATATCGGGCATCGAAATACGGTCCGGATTCAAGAAACGCTCAAAAAGTAGGTCGTACTTGATTGGATCCACATTGGTAATCCCGGTACAATATGCTACAGCGGAACCTGCAGCCGAACCACGTCCGGGTCCTACCGAAACCCCCATGTCACGTGCCGCCTGACAAAAATCTTGAACAATCAAGAAATACCCAGGATAGCCTGTACGTTCCACAGTAGCTAATTCAAAGTCAATACGATCTCTGATTTCCTCCGTTATTACAGGATAACGTTTTTCAGCACCTTTGTAGGTTAAGTGACGAAGAAATGCATTTTCACCACGTTTTCCTCCATCTACGGCATCTTGCGGATCTTGAAATTCTTCTGGAATATCAAATGCAGGCAAGAGTACATCACGTGCTAAACCAAAAGGTTCAATTTTAGCAACGATTTCCCCCACCGTTTCAATCGCCTGTGGTAAATCCGAAAACAATTCTTTCATTTCATCGGCAGACTTGAAATAGTATTCGTGGTTTTCCATCCCATGACGGAACCCTCTACCACGACCAACAGGTGTAGAAACTAATTCGTTGTCCTTTACACAAAGAAGAATGTCGTGCGAAACAGCATCCGATTTATCTAAATAGAACGTATTATTTGTTGCAACTAATTTAACGCTATGTTTTTCAGAAAATTTAATCAGTGTTTGATTTACCCTATCTTCATTTTCTTGACCGTGGCGCATGATTTCTAAATAGAAGTCCTCCCCAAACAAATTCTTCCACCACAGCAACGCTTCTTCCGCTTGGTTTTCCCCAAGGTTCAAAATCATGTTTGGAATTTCTCCGTAAAGGTTCCCCGACAATACGATTACATCCTCGTGGTATTGCTCAATTAACTTCTTATCGATACGCGGAACATAGTACATTCCTTCCGTAAATGCGATGGAAGAAAGTTTAATCAAATTGTGGTAACCAATTTTATTTTTGGCTAACAAAACAATTTGATAACCATTATCTTTCTGTGTCTTATCTAAATGATTACTACAAACGTTAAACGTACATCCAATAATCGGAATAATCTCTTTTTTTGTGTATTCTAACCCTGCCTCTTCCGCCTCTTTTCGCTCCTCTTTAATTTTTTTATTGTGGCCGCTGATCGCCTTTTCAAAATGGAAAGCAGCCATCATATTTCCAATATCCGTCAGAGCAACGGCGTTCATTCCATGCTCGATGGTTTTCTGTACCAATCCACCGATTGTGATGGTCGACTGTAAAATAGAATATTGTGAGTGGTTATGCAAATGAACAAACGGAACATCCTTTAAATGGGAGATGTCTTTTTTTCCTCCTATTGATACATTTGAAGCTTCGGTTTGCGATTCTGCTTTCAGAGCAGCGCTTGCCTCTTTTAGGTTTACATGTTGTAATCCTACTGGCTGAATCGTCGTAGGATTGTGTTCTCTAAAGCGATTAAAATAAGCTAATTCTTGCTTTAACTCTTCAGGAGTAAAAACCTCTCTACGAACCAATTCAAAGAAACAACGAGTCGTTGCCTCAACATCGGCAGTCGCATTGTGCGCTTCCGCAAATGGTTCGTTAAATAATTCTGTATGTAATTCAGATAAGGTTGGTAATTTAAATCTTCCACCACGACCTCCAGGCAATTTACACATTGTCGCGGTGACTTCTGTACAAGTATCCAATACTGGTAGATTTTGCCATTCGTTACCAAATCCTAAACGATGAAATTCGCAACCAACAATGTTTTTATCGAACCCAACGTTTTGTCCAACAATGAATTTAGATTTTGCAAGTGCTTCTTGAAATTCCGCCATTGCACGTTCAAGTGTCACCCCATCATGCATCGCGTACTCTGTAGAAATACCGTGAATTCGCTCTGCATCGTATGGAATATCGAAACCAATAGGCTGAATGATGTAGTCTTTCGCCTCCACCAATTCACCCATCTCGTCGTGCAACTGCCAAGCAATTTGTATTGCGCGCGGCCAGTTATCCGTATCGGTATATGGTTTTTTCCAGTCTTTAGGTAGACCTGTAGTTTCGGTATCGAAAATTAAATACATGGTATCTTCTATAAATTGCTTTTTAAATTTTGGTTTGACTGAAAAAATCTAATTTCTAGAATCCACCAAAGACTTAAAATTGAATACCAAATTTACGAAATCAAGACTGATTTTCGATTACGATAAAAGACTAATACTAAGATGTTACAAACATGAATTAAAACATCAAATAAATACCATTAATAAACTGTTTAAAAATTAGTTAATTAACTTTATATAAATAATTAAATTAATAAAAAATGTTTGATAATTAAACTACACATCTCCTAATTAATTCAAAATAAAAATTGTATATTTGGGAGTAAAGGACAACAAATTCACAACACAATACAACAGACAATGAAGACGATATTTCACAAATCAGATACACGTGGTTTTGCCGATCACGGTTGGTTATTAGCAAAACATTCTTTCAGCTTTGCAGGTTATCATAATCGCAACCGAATGCATTTTGGTGCACTTCGCGTATTAAACGACGATGAAGTTTCCGAAGGAATTGGTTTTCCAGAACACCCACATGACAACATGGAAATCATCACTATCCCTTTAGAAGGCGAAGTTGCACATAAAGACAGCATGGGGAATTCTGCAACTATTAGTGCTGGACAAATTCAAATTATGAGTGCCGGAACAGGGGTTTATCACAGCGAATACAATCCAAGTTCAACTCATAAAACTAAATTATTACAGATTTGGGTTTTCCCCAACAAACGCAATGTGGTTCCTCGCTATCAAGAAATTGATGTGAGAGCTAATCACGTTGTAAATGAATGGAATCAAATTGTATCCCCAAATGAAGATGATGCAGGAGGATGGATTCATCAAGACGCATGGTTTACACTAAGTGAAATGAGCTCAAACACCACAAAAATATATACATTTAAAGGAGAATTAACAGGTATATATGTATTTGTGATTGAAGGAAAATTAAGTATTAACGGAGAAATTATGGAACGAAGAGACGGAATGGGAATAGTCGAAACAAGCGAAGTAGAAATCTCTTTTATTGAGGACACAACAATTTTAATTATAGAAGTCCCTCTAGAATTTTAAATTAAAAGCTTAATAATAAAACTTTTAAATTAAAAGTAAAAAAATCTATGAAATATAATACAATATAGTTGTTTTTCGTACGTTAAAAATGTATATTTTTAAGAATAATATAAATTCAAAACAGATGAAAACAGCATTACTTGTATTATTTACACTTGGTTTGGGACTTGGTTCTTGTAAACATAGAGGTTCTGGAAATTGTTCAGAAACTAACATTAGCACTGTATCTAGATCGAGTCACCATTTCGGGAATGATTGTGCAAGATGTCATACTTCTGGAAATAGTGGGAATGGATGTTTTACAGTTGCAGGTACTGCATTAGACACTAATAAATATTCACCATTACACAATGCCGTAATTGTACTATTTTCTAAAGATGAAAATGGAATTATTACGGGAGTAAGTAACCCTATTAATTGTGACAAATCAGGGAATTTTTACACCACAGAATCTATTTCATTTGCTGGAAAATACCCTGCAGTAATACACAATGGAGACACGTCATTTATGAGTTCACCTTTAACAAACACTGCCTCTTGTAACAAATGCCATTCAAAAAATGCAGTTTCAGACACAAATGGCATTACTGCGACTCAACCAGTTTATCTACGCACAAATTTCAATTGATTTTTAAACGTTTAATACACACAAAAAAATCCAATTCTTGAGACGGAGATAATTAGATAAAATAAAGTCTTTATTTTTTTGTTTGATTTAATACAAATCTTAAATCGAATGATTTAAGATTGTAAAACTCCCTCTTTCAAGGAACAAGGGGAAACCACTATTTTTTGAATTCCTAACTGCTGAATTACCCAACGAGTTTTAATCGCAGCAATAGGAGCCATTTTGCGACGTATAGGAATGATATGCGGATTCAAATCACGTTGTGCTTGACTTGATACAATAATCCAATCTAACACTCTTAAAAAGTCTTTTATTGGCAATTCTTCCGTATCCGTAAAACTTGGAAGCGGTTGTTTGTTGATCATTTCATAAAATGTCTCAAAACATCCGGAAGCACCAATTAGTGTTTCACAGGATTTGTCTTTCATAAAATCACTTGCACGAGAAGAAATCCATTCCTCGACTTTTACACATTCTTCTGGAGTAAGCGGATCACTTAATTCCAATTCTTGAAAAATACGAGAAACTCCGATATTTAAAGAAATAAGATCATCCACACCTTGAGGTCCTGCAAAAATGAACTCTGTACTTCCACCACCAACATCCATTACCATGGATTGTTCTGTAAAATCGTGTGTCCATTTCACACCTTCGTAAATGTAATTTGCTTCTTGTTCTCCTGAAATGATTTCAACATGAACTCCTGTTTCTTTTTCAATGAGCGCAACAAAATCACGACCATTAATCGCATCGCGAATTGCGGAAGTACCAAAAGCACGAATCTCATCTACTTCATGACGATTACACATGCTTGCAAAATGCGTCATGGTTTTAACCGCACGTAGAATCGCATCGGAAACGATAACCCCATCGTTTAAACCTCCCATACCGAGAGCAACACCATCTTTTTCTGCATGAATCACTTCAACTTCCTCTTTGGAAACATCTGCGATTAAGAGATTAAAGGTGTTCGTACCTAAATCAATGACTGCTATACGTTTACTATCCATGTTTTAACCAACTTATGAACTGCGTAAGACGAAGACGATGACCAAATTGCAAAATTCCATTTTGATATAATCGACCTGCCAAGCGCAATGTCAAGTATGAACTCAGCGCTAAGATACTAAAAGAAACATAGATTTGATATCCTTCCCCTAAAGAATATCCTTGAGCCAATTTAACCATACACACCATTGGCGAAGTGAAAGGAAGAAAAGACAACACATAGGTTATATCACTTAGCGGATTTTGCATGGTATAATACCCTGCCCACAAAGCAATTACCAACAATACCATGATTGGCAATACAAATTGTTGCCCGTCATTTTCAGATCCTGAGGTCGCTCCTAACGCCGCGAAAAATGTACCATAAAAAATGTATCCCCCAATAAAAAACAAAAGGAAAAAGAAAAGCATGTCGCCAAATTGTATACGAGAATAAATCAATTCTACAAAATCATTGTACACCTTGGAACGAAACAAGCTATCCTCCATTCCTGAAGTGGCTTGATTCGCCATTTCGCCCAAATTCCAATTAGAAATGTCCATCATGTCGGGAAAAAGTGTTTCTCTCATCACATACAACCCAAAGGAAACCAAAACCATCCACCCAATAAATTGTATAATTGCAGCAATACCAATCCCCGCAATTTTACCAAACATCAACTGTCGTGGCTTCACAGAAGCTAAAAGCACTTCCACAATACGATTTGACTTTTCGCTAGAAACGCTACGTAAAATGGTCATTCCGAACAACAAAATAAACAAAAGAATGACAGCCCCAAAAAAGAAACCTACCCAACCGGAAAGACTATACGATTCATTTTTAGGGTCGTATAAATTTCTAAAGGCGATTGAAATTGGCTGTTTGATTCCCCTAAATTCTTGTACCGACATTTTAGAAAAACGTCCTACCATCACTTCCTCCAACCTTCTCTCCAAATGAAATTGAATCGTGGTAGCGAATAAAAAACTTGGTTTTTCTTTATAAAATAGAAATGCAGCTTTATTGCTTAGTATTTTTTCATTTAACTCTAATAAGGCATCGTACTTTTGAAAACGATTGCTTTTCTCAAACTCTTTTAATTGGATGTAATCATTTGCGAAATCATAACTAATACTTCCCGTCGTATTAGCTAATATCTTATTATCCATAATGCCTGAAGGATCAACAATCAACACTTTCCAATGAGGTTTATTATTTTCACCTACCGAAAATAGGATATACACCATCAACAAGACTAAGATAGGTCCTGCAATAGCCATACCAATAAAAGAACGGGTTTTAATGCGTTCTTTTAATTCTCTTTGAGCAACTAACCAACTTACATTCATCGTTATTTCGAAGTTACTAATTCAATAAATATTTGTTGCATGGAAGGCAATACCTCCCAAGCCGCTTCGATTTCAATTTGACCTATTAACGTTTTTAATAAATCTTGAAAATTGTTTTCACTACGCATTGCAACATAGGCTATGAAACGGTCCTTGCTCAACTCTTCTTTATCCAACAATTCAAATCCGGTCCATAAAGCATGTGTAAAAGCCAACATATTTCCTTTAAACTTCACAGCATACCTTCCATCTTTTCGATCCTCTCGCAACTGAACAACACTACCTTCCAAGATTTTTTTGGATTGGTGTATTAACGCAACACGGTCACAAATTTCCTCTACGCTTTTCATATTATGACTCGAAAGCAGAATTGTTTTCCCTGCTTTCTTCATCGCTTTCAACTCATTCTGAATCAATTCCACATTAACAGGATCAAAACCTGAAAACGGCTCATCCAAAATCAACAACTTTGGTTCGTGTAAAACCGCACAAATAAATTGCACTTTTTGCGCCATTCCTTTGGACAATTCCTCAATACGTTTGTTTTTCCAAGAAGCAATATCAAATTTTTCCAACCAATAATTCAGGCTTTTATTCACCTCATCCTTAGACATTCTTCGCAATCGTCCAAGAAACATCGCATGGTCATAAACCGTCATTGTCTTATACAAGCCTCTTTCTTCTGGAAGGTAACCAAGTTCCGCTAAGTGCTTTCGCTTCATTAACTCTCCTTGGAAACGTACTTCGCCTTTTTCCGGTTCGATAATTTGATTGATGATTCGAATAAGAGTTGTCTTACCAGCACCATTTGGACCTAACAAACCAAAGATTTCACCTTCATTCAATGACAGAGACACATCGTCTACTGCTATTTTCTGAAAATACGATTTGGTTATCGAAGTGAGTTGAAGCATTGGAATTATTTTGGATAAATTTACGATTTTAATTATAAATCATCCTCTTTTTGATCCTCATCCTCCAATTCCACAGTTTCAAAAAGAACTTCACTCCACGTTTTCCATTTATACACTTTATGGAAAATGAAAAGCATCAAAGGATAAATCACTAAAACAATAATCCATAAATCCCAACCGATTACTGGATCCGAAGTATCCATATACAAAGCATCTGTTTGAAATACTTGCCAATTATTGGTAAGAATAAGCGTGCCAAAAATATTATTAACCGTATGAAACCCAAGACTAAGCTCCAAACCGTTATCAAGCACCGTAAGTAATGACATAAAAAGTCCACTTGCAAAGTAATAAATCACCAATACCTCACCCAGTTTTTTCACTTCTGGATTTTCGAAATGCAGGACAGCAAACAAAAAAGAGGAAATTAAAACTGCAGCAATAGGCTTTTTCAATAGTCGAATACTTCCTTGTAACATATAACCACGAAACATTAATTCTTCAAAGGCAGTTTGAAGCGGAAGCACAAAAAAAGAAAGTCCCATCAACATCCAAAATGTTTCTGGATGATAATTCCATAGCGTGGTTTTCGTTGTAAGCAAGGTATGCGCTAATCCAATACATAATATAAGTCCGAACAAACCAAAACTGAAGAAAAAACGTTTCCAATCGAATGTAGGTCGTGCTGTAAAAATACTAAGCGTCGCTCGTTGGTGTATGAAACGAATTGCCAGTAGCATCGCGAAAAACAAAACAACAAACGGAAATAAATTGACTATTAAAAAAAGATTTTTCCCCATTATATCTCGCGATTGCGCAAGCGTATAATCCGCAAGTTGAGATGATGAAACACCAACGATTGACATTCCAACATAATAAGTTAGTTGACCAAAAACAGGAATTATTGCTACTAAAATAAATATGGTGAGAATGTAACGAAAGTAGGAACGCTTACCAAGAGATGCTTGTTGTAGGTATTTCATTTTGAACTTTAAAAAGTTCAAATTTACACCATTTATAGATTAACTGATAAAAATAGTGAGCTCAAATTTTGTACGTCAATTTTTATACCTTTGCCACAACATTAAAAACTTATTATCATGGCATTTGAAAAAGAACTAAACGCACGTAGCAATTCCGCTTGTGAATTATGCGCATCTACTAACGAATTAAGATCTTACGAGGTTGCACCGGCACCGAACAATGGTCGTTTAGAAGATTATATTTTCATTTGCGAAACGTGTCATGATCAAATCGAAAATCCAGAAAATGCAGATGCAAATCACTGGAGATGCCTGAATGACAGTATGTGGAGTGAGGTTCCAGCAGTACAAGTGATGGCTTGGAGAATGCTGCAACGTTTACGTGCAGAAGGTTGGCCACAAGATTTATTAGACATGCTTTATTTGGAAGAAGAAACCTTAAACTGGGCGAAAGCAACTGGTGAAGGCGAAGACAAAGAAGAAGTGGAATATCACAAAGATTGTAATGGTGTTCGCTTAGAAGCTGGCGACAACGTAGTGTTAATTAAAGATTTGAACGTGAAAGGTGGTGGTTTCACTGCTAAACGCGGAACAGCTGTTCGTGGAATTTCATTAGACCACAATAATCCAACCTATATTGAAGGGAAGGTGAATGGCCAGACTATTGTAATCATCACGGAATACGTAAAAAAATCCTGATTCAATGGACAATGGACAATTAATCAATTATCCATTGTCCATTGTCAATTGTCAATTGTCAATTCCACCATATACCCCGAATATTTCCGTAAATTGATCACCCGATCCCCGTCAAATAACAGGTATTGTCCTTTAACACCTTGTAAGATACCGGAAACGGAACCTAATTTTTCCAAGGCTACACTTTTTACTTTTGTAGGATATTGATTCACCGGATAATCGAAAGATTCAATGGTGTCGTCTTCCGTGAAATACTGCACTAAATCTTCTGGTAATATTCCTTCAAGTTGCCATTTTTCTTCCACCAAATCAATGCTTTCATCCACTTCATTGCGTAGCATGCGTTGCCAGTTAGTCTTGTCTGAAAAATGATCTTTCAGCGCGACCTCTAACACTCCAGCCAAATAACGATTCGGCGTCTCTGCGACTTTAATTGCAGCCACAGCACCTTGATCAATCCATCGTGTTGGGATTTGCGTTTCGCGGGTTACCCCTACTTTCACGATGTCGGACTGAGCCAAGTATACCACATGCGGTTGGTTGTGATTCGCTTCTTCCCATGCCACGTCTCTTCCCTCTCCGAGGTGCGCACGACACAGTTCTGGTCGAATGATACACTCGGCTGCCTTCGCAGATTGCGTAAAACAGGTATAGCAAAAACCTTGTCCAAACGAACTTTTCGTCACCTTTTGACACGAAACACATTGAATGACACCGCTCCACGAAAGCGTGATGGATTTACCGATGTAATCATTCATACAAATGGTAGCATCGAGTTCTAAGTAGTACTTCACCGGTGTATCTTGCGAGACACGCATTTTATGGAGTTGGCCTTTCATGTTTAGTTTGCTTGTAGTTCAGACAAAGGTCACAAAAAAATAAGAAATGGCAAGAAGGATTTTTGAGAATGCAAGAATTGCGGGAACACTCAGTGTATTAAAATTGAGATAAATGATTAATTTTAGGTAGCATTAAAGTGAGGGGGGAGAAAATAAGTAAAAAAACAACTGAATTTGAATTTATGTGTCTTCTTAAAGTATATAGCGATAATAACTCATTTAGGTCATTTGAAAATTCGACAAAAATTCCGGTTTACAATAGTTATGACAAAGGTGAATCAAACGAAAAAAATCAAGTAAGGACTGACTACAAAATTACGTTTGATGTTTCTGAAAAAGAATGGGACGATTTTGAAGGACAAGTTAAGGACACAATTGTCTTTCTAACAAAATATTTTGACGAATTAGAAAAACTTTTAAAAACTCACGATATAACAACAGCATATCTTGACTTTCCTTTATACTCAAGACTTTATGGAGACATTGTAAATCAAAATGACCATTTACCGAAAGAACTTATCCAATTAGCAGGAAAATTATCTTTGGGTATTGAAATGTCTATTTACACAAAAGACGCATTTGACTGAGGTCTAGAATAAAAAACAGAATGTTAGCAACTTATTACCAGCTTTTTACACTCCACTTCTCCAACTATTTACTACATTTAAAAAAAAAGAATTTCTTGATATAATCTATTTAAACAGAATATTCAAATGAATTGGGATAATCCTTTATTGACATACATAGCATTTGGAATAATTCTAGTTATTGGGAAAAACTTGAAGGGTAAATTGTATTTCAATCACAAAAAAAGGTTTCTCAAACTTTTAAATAAGTCTGAAAAAATAGCCGCAAACTACAAAGGTGGTTATTCAGGTGATTTATTGTCTGCTGAAGAATTTCATTCCGAATTAGCAACAGCCATAAGCAAATACCGCAATGGCGACGATACTCAACTCGACTTATTTTACCTTTGGTTTGCACCTACATGTGCGTGGGACGATTTTATAGGTATTGAAGGAGAAAACCTGGCAAATGAAATTTTTGAATTGCTCGTAAATATGAAGAAAAAGGCTAAATAGCAGTCTATTAGACCTTGTTTTATATATTACACTTTTGTAACTAATTTGTATTTTTGGAAATAAAATGGGTTTAGGCTCGTCATACGATTAGCAAAAACATTTGAGGTCAATAAAGACTAAATATTATGAAGATAACAGCAATACTTATTCTACTTTCTATTGTATTCGGATGTTCACTAACTGAAACAAAAAAAATAATATCGAAATATACAAATGGTAAGCCTAAAATGGTCTACTATTATCCCGTTAAAGATGACACATTAACCTATAGAAAAGAATTTTTTTATGCGTCTGGAAAAATAAATTACACTGGACAAATTCTCGATGGATCAAAAAATGGGATTTGGACTTGGTGGTATGAAAATGGTAACAGAAAAGATAAATGCAAGTATAAAAACGGTTTCTATATTGATACTGTTTACCATTGGTTTGAAAATGGAAATATAAAGCAACTAGAAATTGTATCAAGTAAAAAAGTCAGAACTGATGGTTGCTGTGAGTGCGATGGTACCATCATTCGTTTTTTCGAAAATGGACAAATGAAGGAAAAATTTCATTCTTTAAATAATCAAATTCAAGGTACATACACTTCCTATGAAAAGAATGGAAATTGGAAAATAAGAACCTATCGAAATGATACATTGAATGGACCTTCAACAGAATATATTAAAGAAAATGGTAAAATAATTAAAGTATACGGTCAATATAAAAATGGTAATGAAGTTGGATTATGGAAATGGTTTAACGATAAAAATACTTTATACCAATCAGCTACATTTGAGGATGGTTATTACACTGGGCAATTTTTAAAATATCATCCAAATGGAAAAATAAAAGAAAAAGCCAATTTGAATAACGCTGACTACAATGGTGAAACATTTCATTATAACTCAAAAGGTGATTTAATAAAGATTGAATATTATATAAAAGGAAAACTTCAAAGTTCAAAGTTGATTAAATAAAATTACAAAAACTTAAATAGCACCATAGCACCAAACTTTTAAATCCTAACCATTAATAATCCACTATTTATAAAATAACATTCAAAAATTGCTTAACTAAAAATGAAACAAGACAGAATTCAAACATTTTATCCAAACTTAACTATTATTGGACTTTCACTAGTTGGTGTGGTAATCGGATTTTATGGCTTGTATTTTTTTATGGAGAATGTGTATACCTTATATAATGCTAATGCTTCAGGATTTTTTGAAACACTGATTTTCTCACTTTTCCCTATTGGTTTGTTAGCTTATCTCACTTATATATCGATTGTTCTTTTTTTGAGGTTGTATATCATCGATGTTAATCCAGATGAGACTGTTACGATTAGGCATTTGACGTTTTTAGGTACAACAACTGTACAACTCAATGAACTCTATTTTCGACAAAAACAGCGAACTTCTGCCTTTAATGATATTCAAACAAGTTTCAGTGCCTATGATAATGGTCGAACAATGGATTTAAATTGGTTGAAAGGTAGACTTTATCTGCAAACCAAAAAAGGAAAAAATATTACGGTTATTCGTTTTGGTTATGATGCATTTGAATCAATCAAAAAAGAATTGAAAACAGATCGTATGAACTATTTGTAATCAACTACGGTAAAACAACATATTAAATAATCTCCCATGAAAATCTATGCAATCATCCTATTCTTTTGTTTAAGCTTCCAACTTGTATGGGCAGGTAAAGCACCTTCCTCCTTTCATAACAGTAAGATCAATATTCCTTCAGGTTTCAAAATGCTAACGGATGAGGCATTCACTATTTTTAAAGCAACAATTTTTGATCGAAAGCTCATGCAGGTATACGAACAAAAATCATCTACCAACGGATTGCAACGTATCATCATCTATTATGATTCACTCTCAGAAATTAATACGTTGAGCTTTGAAAACATCGTCAAACTAAAACTTGAAGTCACCAACGAACAAGGAATCAACTTTAACGAAGTAAAAACTGATAACCTTAATCATCGTGTGCTTGGTCGCTCGATCATCAAAGGTGACACTTCACTTTTTGGGTTTTCTATTGACAACAATGGAATCATGGGCCTGCAATATGATAATTCAAATGGCATAAACTCAAAGGATAAACAGCTTTTTAGTCAATTAATTAGGAGTATCAAACACGCTTCACCATATCATTTTCAATTCAAAGAGAATTCAGAAACACAAAAAGCAAAAAAAGACATGGAATATAGTGGCATTGGAGTGACCATTGGATTAATCGCTATGCTAGTTATTGGTTTATTGAGAAAATACATCGCTAAAAATAAGTAGGATACTAGATGATAATTAGTATTTAGAAATAACCAAATGTACACTCTTATGACTTTATTGAAAATTCGCAATATTTAATTCTATGAAAAACCACCTCCTCCTTTTTTTTACCCTTATTACACTTGGGAACAAGGTATCCGCGCAATGTGATAACTCTCAACTTGTAGAAATAATCATCGACATTTGCTCCAATTCAACGAAATGGAAATACACACTTTTCAATGACTCTATCTCCGTAAAATACTCTGGTAAATTTACGACAAACACCCTTTTAGGTTCACGAACTATCACAGAAGATGAATTAAACAAACCAGATTCTAACACCTTAATAATTACATTCAACTATATTCCGAATTGGACAGATTCACTCTATTCAAACGTTAAAAAGATCAATGCCTTACTAATCGAAGAATATGCAAAACATTATGACCTTATTGGTTGGCCAGTAAAAACTTCCCGATCCACTTTCATTGAAAATCCATTCAATTTTCTTCAAAACCGAGATTATAAAACAGATTCACTAGCGAAAATCATCCAGCGTTTGCCCGATTTTCGAATTGGAACCTGTGGGGTATTTTACCATACAAACATTGATTTTTCTTATTGGTACATTGTTCAACCACCCGTGAGGGAAGAAATAGAACTCTTTCTGTTACAACTACTAAAACTGGACCACTATATCAGTGGAGCAATGGACTTAAAATCGAATTATTAATTTCGATTCAGAATTGGTAATATTATTATCAGAAGAATTTTCCGCAGGAATGCAATTACAGTGAAGCGCTGAAATCAAGAAGATAATGTTCATCTAATCAATAAATTTTGTAAATTAGTAATGAAAAATCAAAGTAAATGTATAAAGCCATTGACATAGACCGTAAAAACCTAACCATTATGGGGGTGCAATTTTCTGATTTAAAAACATTGGAAAGTACGGCAAATGCCATTGGTACAAATATGTTTGAGGGATTCATACCTTCCAAAGAATCTATTCAATTGTACTTGGATTGGAAATCAAATAGTATTTCTGAATCAGAATTTCTGAAAAAGATTTATACTATTTATGGAAAATAATTATCGGTACCAAGACCCCGATTTTAGATATACAAATTCGAGTGGAGTTCTTCATAATTTAGCAGATATAGCAGAAGAGCACATACTATTAGTTTATGAGAGTTTTAAAGTTTCTAGGAGAGTTGAAGAACTCTTAGAAAATCCATTCAAGATAAAAGATTCAAATACCTTATTGGAAATCCATCATTATTTATTTCAAGATGTTTATGCTTGGGCAGGAAAAGTGCGAACGGTAAATATTAGTAAGGATGGTAAACCATTTTTTGATGGGGAACGTTTTGCTATAGCTTTTCAATACATTGACAACTTACTTTTAGAATACAAGAACATTCGAAAAACAAATAAAAATCAAATTGCAGAAAAATTAGCCGAGATATTAGATAATGTAAATTACCTACACCCTTTTCGAGAGGGAAATGGTCGAACGCAACGGGAATTCGTACGACTATTAGCATTGGAAAAAGGATACCAACTAAATCTTAACCCACCCGATAATGAAAAAGTGTATGATCGATACATGCAAGGCACCATCCAAAGTGATGTAAAAACATTAACAGATTTGATTTTAGAATTGTTGAAGTAAGTTTGGTATTTTTAGAAGTTGATAAAAAAGTATTTGCTGAAAGAAGACAATTCCAGCGGAGCAGAGAATAAAAAAATGTCATTATGAAATCTAGTCTTTTGAAATTATTAGTTTACCTACTATTTATTCTATCTCTAAATCTCACTGTGTTTTCTCAAATTAAAACCACTTTTCGATTTGAGTGGGGAAATGACACTTTGAATGGAGAATTTTTCGAAAAAACATCAATGCAAATACCTGTAAAACTTTACAATGACACATCAACTTATTATTTTCAATTTGATACAGGTTCAGATGCTTCTTACTTATATACTGGAGACACCTTATACAAAAAAATAATAGAGAACTTCACTAGCAAAGAAGGAATACAAACTAATATAGGTAAACTTCAACTTTTTAGCATAGAATCAAATACTATTTATACCGTAAATGGAAAAACTCACATTGGCACAATCGGCGCCGATTTTTTGAAAGATAAAAAAGTTGAAATCGACTTCAAAAATCAAAACATAACCATAATAACTAATTATGATAGTTTGGAGTATCAAACTATTCCGATGGAAACAAGTTATGGTCGACCTATAATTACCCTTAATTATCAAAATCATGAATATAAATTCCTTTTTGATACTGGCTCTAGTTTATTTGAACTTTGGACAACTAAAAAAACATGGAAAAAATGGACAGACGCAAATGCGAATATAAAAGGATTCCCAATTAGTTCCTGGGGTAAAATAAATATTGCCTATCGAGCACCTTTAAAAACCCAGTTGACCACCTCATTATGTAACTCTTTAATTTTTAAGACAATTTGGTATAATTCAAATAAAAAATTTGATACTGAATTCAAAAAAATGAAACTTTCTGGAATTATTGGTAATAAGCCTTTTCTTGAAACTATTATACTACTTGACTTTGAAAGCAAATTAATTGGTGTTAAAAATTGCAGATAAAAACCGTCTACAAAGTATACGTGACAATAAAATATCACAAAAAAAATCCCCGCAGCTCTCACCACAGGGATTCCTATTTTTAAAACTTATCCTACAACAAATCGTTCGCTAAATTCGCTAGTTCGGAGCGTTCTCCCTTTTCTAGTTTGACATTCGCAAACAAGGGTTGGTTTTGTAGTTTATCAATGATGTACGCCAATCCACAGCTGTGTTCATCCAAGTAAGGCGTATCAATTTGTTTGAGGTCGCCCGTAAACACGATTTTAGTGTTCTCACCCGCACGTGTGATGATGGTTTTCACCTCATGTGGAGTTAAGTTTTGTGCCTCATCGATGATGAACAAGATGTTCGACAAACTTCTACCACGTATGAATGCTAACGGAGTAATCACCAACTTCCCTTCTTTCTCCATTTCTACAATCGCTTTGTGTTTTTTCTCGTTTTCACCAAATTGCGATTTGATGAATTTCAAGTTATCCCACAAGGGTTCCATGTACGGAGCGATTTTATCGTTTGCGTCTCCAGGAAGAAATCCGATTTCTTTGTTAGAAAGGGGAACTAAAGGTCGCGCAAGAATAATTTGTTGGTATTGATTACTTTGTTCCAATGCACTCGCCAAGGCTAATAAGGTTTTACCTGTCCCTGCAACTCCTTGTAATGCCACCAATTTGATGTTATTATTTTGCAGTGCATGAAAAGCAAAGGCTTGTTCCGCATTTTTCGCTTTGATGCCGTATACATAATTCTTATCCACACGATCAATATGATCGGTAATTGGATTATAGTAAGCTAACGAGGAGGTTTTACCATTCTTAAGAATATAGTAACCATTCGCTGTTTTTTTACTTCCTAAAATTCCATCTTCTGGAATGGATTCTTTGTTAAACAACGCCTGAATAATGGAAGACTCCACATTATCAATATTCATGAAAGCATCTTCATCCAAAATATCAGAATCTACCTTACCGGTTTCATAATCTTCTGACATTAATCCCAACGCTTTCGCTTTGATGCGTAGGTTAATATCTTTCGTTACTAAGATAACTTCTTTGTTTGGCTCTGATTCTTTAAGAACTAAGGCACTATTGATGATTTTATGATCGTTTTTACCTACGGAAAAGATATATTCCGCGTTAAGACCTGTCGGATTAGAATCTAAAATAATTTTAAACCTTCCTAAGTCTGCAGTACCAAATTTTATCCAGTCTTGCAATTTCCCACTTCCGGCAATTTTATCGATAAAACGAATAACCTCTCTTGCAGCGAAGTTTTTAATTTCGTTTCCTACTTTAAACTTGTCTAATTCTTCCAATACCGTGATTGGAATCGCTACATCATTTTTCTTGAAATGAACCAAGGAATGATGGTCGTGCAACAACACCGATGTGTCGAGTACGAAAATTTTGGTTTTTTTAGCCATGACAATTATTTTTTACTAAAAGTACTTGTGAAAGAATTCACGCTTACTGATCAACCACCTACTTTATCCAAAAGCAAATGTGAATAGCAAAAAATGGTAATCACTTAATATTGAATTAATAATAAAGCTCTTACTATTTCAAAGGTATAAGCAATTAACACCGATTGTTTTTCAATGAACTTAATACTGAAGTTACGAAAAGATAATGGAGATCGCAAGTATTAAAACATATTTTTTATCGTTTAATTCTTTTACCATTAAGAAATTTAGGAATTACAAAAGTGGTTTTCGTGAAACTTTAGATTTATTAAGAATCTTTAAAAATGGCGTCGCCATTCTAAATGAACTTGAATCAATAAAAACTCAATAAATCTTAATTTCTTCATGGTGAAAAATTCTGTTTTTTAAACAAACAAATCCTGTGCTATTTTATCCGCCCACGATTTCCCTTCGTTGGTTAAATACATCACCTCATCACGAACTTCTAACCACCCTTGCTCTTTTAGTTCTTCCAGTTGCTTGTAAAACAAAGGAGTCAACGGAAAAATGGCTTCTAATTCCACTAAACTAACCCCCCATTTCGTTCTTAGCCCTGTCAACAAAGCTTCGTTAAACCGATTTTCCTTTGTCAATAATTCGAACTCATAGGCCGGAATGTTTTCTTCAAACCCTTTTATATAGCGTTGATTATTTGCAATATTCCAAGAACGGTACTTTCCATCGTACGAATGGGCCGATGGACCAACGCCTAAGTAATGAGCCCCTTTCCAATAACTCGAGTTGTGTTTTGAAACAAAGGATGGAAGTGCAAAATTCGAAATCTCGTAGTGCTCAAATCCAGCATTTGTTAATTCTTCTTGTAAAATGGTAAAATGTTGGTTTTGTAATTCATTCGTAGCTGGTTGAATCTTCTCCTTTTTGACCCAAGAAGATAACACGGTGTTTGGTTCGATGGTCAAACAATACGCTGAAAAATGTTGCACTCCAAGTTGAAGCGCAGTTCTTATTTCTTCCCTCCAAACTTCGTCACTCATGCTTGGCAGACCATAAATCAAATCGATGCTAATGTTGTTTATCCCCGCTGCTTGAGCTATTGAAATACATGCCAAACTTTGCTCGACGGTATGCGCACGATTCATCCATTGAAGCGACTCACTATGAAAAGACTGTAAGCCGATACTCAAACGATTAATTCCAAGTCTACCCCAAGCTTCTCCTTTGGAAACATCTATGTCATCTGGATTTGCTTCTAAGGTAATTTCTGCATCAACTGATACTTCAAATTTTTCACGAATGGTAGAAAGGATTATATTTAATTCCTCTTCGGTCAACAAGCTCGGTGTTCCACCTCCAAAATAAATAGTTTCAATGATTTGATCTTGTAAAGTCTCTTTTCGCATGATAAGTTCCGAACAGATTGCTGTAACCATTTCTGATCGATACTTTTCGAAAGTAGTGCTAAAGTGAAAATCGCAATAGGTACAAGCTTTTTTACAAAATGGAATATGAATATAGATCCCCGACATAAATTATAATCGAACAAATGGTTTTGTGGTTTCGAAAGTCCCTCCACTTATCTTAAGGTAATACATTCCATTTGCTAAGTTCTGAATCGGAATTGCAAATTCTTTGGAGTTCGTACTATACGAAGCTAACACTTGACCTGTTAGTGATACAATATTTATTTGAGAAATTTCTTGGTTTTTAGAAGAAATATGAATGACATCCAAATTGGATGGATTGGGAAAGATCGAAAGTTCAGATGTATTATCTATGATTTTTACTTGAGGCTTATAGCAAAAACTTTTAGTGGAAACACTTGCAAATTTAGTTTCAGACGGCAAGAGCTGGATCACCAGTGTATTATCTTCATCCAACAAACGATAACCTCCTCGAATGGTATCGTTTACATATAAGCCGTCACCAGCATAATCATATACAGACAACGTAAAACAATTGGCTTGCAAACAAAATGATTCACTGATAATTGAAGGCTTTTTTAATGTTTGTGTATATGGCCCTCCTTTATACCAAGTTCTATTGGTAGAATCTTTTAAATACCATACAGTCTCATCGCCATTCGTATCCAATTGAAGTTCAAAAGTGTATTTTTTCGTTCCGCCTAAAACGGTAAACGTACTCGAAAACACATTATTTGCCAACTCTCCATCCACAAAACCATTATCCAATTCTAAATTAACCGTAAATACATGATCCCCCAGAGTGAATTTTTGTATTGGAAGAAAAACAGTATCTACATCATATAATCCTATCGCCCCACTCCATTTTATTTTACGAATTGAATCCGTGTCATAATAATAATCCAAAGTCAACGAACGAAGCGTATCCGAACCTCCATTACTTAATAACACATAAGGACGAATGGTATCATGACATAACCTTCCCTTAAGGTTACTTGCATTGAAACTTATGAATGGGTCATTTTTCATTAGAATCGAACCATCTATGTAATCAACATTCACATCAATGGGGTCTAACCAATCTTTCAAACGTGTTTCTGGTGTACCTCCCCCCTTCCAAGATTCACTGAATTTAGAATAATAGTCTGTTAAAAATTTTGAAATACAATCGGAATCTCCACCATGTAATTGTCCTACAACACGATGTGATTGGTCAAAAATTGGTGACCCCGAAGATCCGGATTCTGTAATTCCCTGATCCCAATTCGTTCGCCAATGATTTAATGGATCCCCTTTATTAAAAGCATCGGCAGTTAACGAATCATAATCCAACGAAACTTTCTTTATATCTGCCACAGGATGATGAATACTTGTACCTTTTAAAGGTGTCCTTCCAGACTTATCCCAGCCAGCGTAGAATATATTCCATAGGGAACTTGGCGCAGCATTCAATTCACATAAAATAAAATCCGTTGTTTTATAGGAGGAAACCAAGGAAGCTCCATTCACTGTCATATCTTTAGGTCCATCCACGGAAGGTTTCGAAGTTCCGCAATCTGCACTTGCTTCTGGAGATTCCCATCGAAAACGGAAAATCCAAGCAGCAGGATTTGTACCACAATGGTATGCGGATAATAAGTAAGGTTTGAATGGACCAGCAGTTGTATTCATTAGCGTACCTGTACAAAATCCACCTGAACTATTTATCATTATCGCAACCGAATTTCGTTGACTTTCAAACCCCTTTCCTTGCGGACAATTCACATCAATGTTACAAATACCAGAATTATTCAGACTACGTTTTACTAAAGTTTCAAGCGACCTGTAGCCGTGTATGACTGAACCAAGGTGTAATTTCGATGTCCCAACGTTTTCTTCTGGCTCATACAACTCAATAATAATTTTTGAATCTTTCACTAACTCGGTTCCTAACACATTTGCATCCGAATTATTTAAACTTGTGTATGCACCAATATATTCATTATTAGTACAACCAACTACATATAATGTAGAACCCATTTTCAGATGAAATTGATTAAAAATCAAATTTATAGAAATCGCATCTTTACAAGAAATCCCTAATTGGTAAACTATACCGCCAGTTTTTAAAATCGTCTTTTCAGAATGAATGAGCATGGAAAAATCAACTAGTAATTCTTTTCCATATTGCATTATTTTTTCTCGCTTACTTGCATTTTGCAAATCATTCCATTCTATCTCCTTTTCGCCGTCCACTAACTCCATGGAATGAAAAATCGTCGTGCGATCCACTTCTCCTGAAACAATGTTTGGTAATCCGTTAGTTGTTTGAGCACAAATAGAACTAAAAAACAAAAAACTAAAGAAAATGAAAATAAAACGCATAAGGTTAAAATTCAGATACATTTTTTGAAATTACTGATTTTTTCGTGAAGTAAAATACATAACAATAAAATTGATGAAGTCTTAACAAATTCATGCTTATTTTAAGGAATGGAAAGTTCGATTTACATTGTTCTATCCAAAACAATTCGAAATCAAACACTACAAAATGTAACAAATTAAAAATCAAACATATTTCCTAAATTTATTAGTTTATAAATGTAATGCATGAAGAACAAAACATGTTTTTTTGTATTTCTTAAATTATGTTAACTTTTTAACAATTAACAAATAAAAGCGTAAAAATTATTTTTCAATAGTATAAATTAGTGCTATATATATGTTATAAAAACTATATTTGTATGCAAAATACGTGGATGAAAATAGTAATCGGTAGAATAATCAACATGTTAGCAGTATTAATTCTGCTGTTTGGACACATGTCTGCTGCCAACGCTACCTCGTATAATCACAAAAAATCAGATAAAACCTTAAAATTCTCTAAGCTTAGCTTAACAGATGATGAAAATTCATTTTTAGAAGACGAAGAGGAGGAAGAGGAAGAGGAAGATTTTCATTCTCATTTTTACGATATTCACATTGAAAATAAAGAGGAAATTCTATTTCCATCCGAATATCATCACGTCAACAAAGTTTACAATTATCTTAACTACGAAAGCAATACTTCCCTACCACTTTGGTTAGAAGTTCGACATATATTAATTTGATTTATATCCTGTTATCATTCATTAATGATTTAACTGTAAGAATATACACTATCAAATTATAATATTATGGAACAAAATTCTAGTTCATTTGACTTGAATTATACCGTTCAAGAATTAAAAAAATACTTACCAACCCAAGGACCACTTAAAGATTACATCTTTTTAAATTCTTTAGCTTGTTTTCAAGATTTACCATTTCACGAGGCAATGAAGCGTTCCTCTGAGATATTTGGATATAAAACCTATTTGGATTTAAAGGAATACCGTAAACTTTACGATAGAGGGCACATACGTAAAGAAATTCTTCAGAAAATTCTTATCGAACAAAAAGGAGTTGAGAATTATGAAACTTGGGAGCATAAATTAATACATCAAGAATATCAAATTCG
>CANGOF010000043.1 GCA_947455515.1 Flavobacteriia bacterium | reverse complement strand
CTTTTATATCGTTAACGGACTCAAAACTTACTTTTTCTACGAACCAGGGAGAAGTTAAACCTAATCCAATCTCAAATATTTCAGCACTATTATTCATAGTACAAAGTTCGAAAAATATTAATTACCCACACTTATTCATATAGAGCCAAAATAAATTTAGCAATAAAAACATTCTTTAAACAAAAGAATTGATTTAAAAATTATTTATCTTTATATATAAATAGACGTGTCATGATAGATTACAGAAAAATTATTACCATTGAACCTGGAAAAAGAGGTGGTAAAGCATGTATTCGAAATATGCGAATCACAGTAAATGACATTTTAGCTTGGTTAGCATCTGGTATGACATTCGCTGAAATCATAGAGGAATATGACGAATTAAATTACGATGATATAATTGCAGTATTGACTTATGCCTCTGATAGAGAAAATAGAATCTATCAAGTTGCACTATGAAATTACTTTTTGATCAAAATATTTCTTTTCGAATTTTAAATTCTCTACCTAATCAATTTGAAGGTTCAAGCCATATTAAAAAAGAAAACCTTACCAATTCCAAAGATTTTGAAATTTGGGAATTTGCAAAAAAAAACGATTTCATAATTGTCACGCAAGACTCTGACTTCAATGATTTTAATCTTCTATATGGATTCCCTCCAAAAATCATTTGGATTAGAACATGCAACTCCAAAACTTTAGCAATAGTAACGTTACTGATAGATCATTATAATGAATTAGATTTATTTTTGAAAGATGAAAAATTTGGTTGTTTTGAAATCTTAAATGTTTTTAATAATAAATAACAATGAAGCGTGTTGTAGTCGGATTATCAGGTGGTGTAGACTCAAGTGTTACCGCATACCTACTTAAAGAACAAGGGTATGAAGTAATCGGTATGTTTATGCGAAATTGGCACGACGAAAGTGTTACACTTTCCGATGAATGTCCTTGGATAGATGATGCTAACGATGCTTTATTAATTGCAAACCAACTAAATATTCCTTTTCAAATCATTGATTTAAGTACCGAGTATAAAGACAAAATTGTCGATTATATGTTCTCAGAATACCAAGCTGGTCGTACTCCAAATCCAGACGTACTTTGTAATAGAGAGATTAAATTCGATGTGTTTTTAAAAGCTGCAGAAAAATTAGGTGCCGACTACGTTGCAACTGGTCACTATTGCAGAAAACTTGTAAATGAAGATGGTACAGTAGGACTTCTAAAAGGAATAGACAATACCAAAGATCAATCGTATTTTTTATGCCAATTAAATCAATACCAACTTTCCAAAGCGCTATTTCCAATTGGTGATTTAGAAAAATCGAAAGTACGAGAAATCGCAAGTGAACAAGGACTTATTACCGCTGAGAAGAAAGATTCTCAAGGATTATGCTTTGTTGGAAAAATTAGTTTACCAACTTTTTTACAACAAAAATTAGAAGCAAAAAAAGGAAAAGTGATTGAAATCCCAAACGATCATCCTACACTTTTAGCATACCACTCCATTGACCCTTCCTTTGAAAACATCGAAAAATTAGTAGAACCTTTTCAATTTAAGGAGTCTGAAGGGATTCAAGTTGCCGAACACCAAGGCGCTCATTTTTACACCATCGGACAAAGAAAGGGGCTTCAAATTGGTGGTCGACCAGAACCTTCATTTGTAATTCAAATCGATGTAGATAATAACCTTGTTTTTAGCGGACAAACAGAAGAACATAGAGCATTAAATCGAAGAGCTCTCTTCATTAAAACGGAAGACTTTCATTTTGTAACTCCCAATTTTTCAATAGAATTAAATACTCCAAAAGAGGTATTACTTAAAATAAGATACCGCCAAGCACTGACCAAAGGAAAGTTAATTCAAAAAGAAAGTGGTTTCTATGTTCTATTTGATGAATTAATGAAAGGCATCACCCCAGGTCAATTTGCTGCTTTCTACATCGAAGATGAACTTGTAGCATCTGGAGTTATAAGCCATTAAAAAAGGTTCACCCTTTCGAGCAAACCTTTTCGTCGTATTAATTGAAAATTAATTTTCTTGTATTAAATGACTTTTATAAATCTGGTTTTTCGAGGTAAACAAAAATCAATTTTGCAGTTGAACGAAGAAAATCCATTTATTGATGTCACAATTAGTTTTGAGAAAAACTGAAGAAAATAGATGTATTCAATGGTTTCGTAGTCGTGTGACCAAATGTGATTAAATCCATTAATTCTGCTACCTCTAAGATACTTAATGAGGTATTTTCACCATTCTCAAAATGCATTTTTAATTTATGCTCAGCGATTGTAATTGCATTATTAATCATACTATATATTTTTAAATTAATTCTCGGTTTTGTTATCTATTACGGCATGTGTTAATAAATAGTTACAAAATGTTAATAAAAAAAATAATTAAAAAAAGATGAACGTAAATAATTTACTGACTAACAATTAAATAAACACAGCTAAAACAACGATTTGTTTACTGCACTCCTCCTCTTTTATAAAACTTATCCTTAAATTTGTTGCAAATTAATTATACCTATGACTGAAGAATTAAACGCAGTAAGTTACGCTATTGGATTAAGCGTAGCATCAAGCTTAAAAGAACAAAATTTGGATAAATTAGATCCTACTGTATTATCAAGCGCTATCCAAGATGTGTTTGAAAATAAAACACCAAAATATACTCCGAACGAAGCGCAAGATATCATTCAGAATTATTTGAAAGAATTAAGTGAAAAACAATTCGCTAAAAACAAAGAAGAAGGGGAAGCTTTCTTAGCTGAAAATGCTACAAAATCTGAAATTACAACTACTCCTTCTGGTTTACAATTCGAAGTTATCGTAGAAGGTTCTGGTAAAACTCCAGGTGCAACTGACGTTGTTGAAGTTCACTACCACGGAACATTAATTAACGGAAACGTATTTGATAGCTCTATTGAACGTGGAACTCCAGCTACTTTTGGAGTAAATCAAGTAATCAAAGGTTGGACAGAAGCATTACAATTAATGAAAGAAGGTTCTAAATACCGTTTATACATCCCTCAAGATCTTGCTTATGGTGCTCACCCACATCCTGGTGGACCAATCGAACCATTAATGGCGTTGATTTTTGATGTGGAATTAATCTCTGTAAAGTAAGATGAGAAAGTATTTCCTACTTACTTCATTAGGCTTACTGCTATTTTCCTGTGCAAATTCGGAAGAAAAAGAAGCAGTAAAACTAACTTCATTTAAAGATAAAATTTCCTACGCATTAGGTGCGGATCATGCGCGAGCAATTACGGAATCTGGTGATCCAAACTATGGAAAATACGATTTAGTAAAAATGGTAGATGGATTTGAACAAGGATTAAAAAACAAAGAATCTTTCGACGAATCTTGCAAAACAACCCTAATGAAATTATACGGAAATTCTGGTCGTTCTTTCGATCCAAAATTTGCAGTAAAAGGTTCAGAATGCATTGGTAAATTATCGGGTGTAATTTTTAATTCAAGCTGGACTAAAAATAAAGCATTAGATAAAATTGACCTTAAATTAGTCATCAAAGGGTTTACCGATGGACTAAACAAAGTCGATACGATTATTAAACGCGATGAACAAAGTATGATGATTCAAAACTTTATGTTCGACATCTACAAACTAAATGGGGAAAAATTAATCTCCGATGCAAAAAAAATCAAAGGAACAACCATAACTCCATCTGGCATAGTTGTACAAACAATCAAAGAAGGAAATGGAACAAATCCAGTAAAAGGCGGAGACGTATTAGCTCACTACATTCTCATGAATGCACTTGGCGACACACTTCAAAGTTCTTTCGATATGGTGAAAATTTACAAACAACCATTAACTGCTTTTGGTTTAGCAAACGTAATTAAAGGATGGCAAGAAGGTATTCCTATGATGAAAAAAGGTGGTACGTATAAATTGTATGTTCCTTACCATTTAGCATATGGAGAACAAGGTATGTATAATCCACAATCCAAAAAATACGACATTCAACCATACCAATCACTTGTGTTTTATATTGAATTAATCAATCATGGTCCTGCAGGATCATTGACAAAATAACAAGTCAATCAATCTTTTAAAGGCTGCTCATTTTTGAAGCAGCCTTTTTTTTTGTATATTTATATCTCATTCTCACTTCTCAAAATGAAACTTATATTCACTTTGCTTTTTTGTTTTAGTTTTTTATTAATCAACGCCCAACAAACAAAACCTATATGTTCTAAGACTGCAAGTAAGTTCAAAAAAGAAAAATCCAACACCCTTCCTATAAATTACATTAAAGAAACAGAAAAATACGATGTCACTTTTTACGAACTCGACATTGTAGCTACGAATACAAATACCAATTTAAAAGGCATTGTAAAAATGACAGCTATCGCCAATGAAAACTTGGATTCAGTCGTTTTTGAACTTTTCCCCTCCTACACCATTAAATACATCTTAATTGATAGCGATACCGCAAAATATAGCTGGAGAAACACAGGAATACATTGCAAAACCAACATTAAAAAAGGACAAACATTTACAATTACTACCAATTATTCTGGTAGCTCACCAGACAAAACTACCAATCCACTTGGTGGTGCTGGCTATACTTCAGAACAGTCCCAGACATGGAAAAAACACGTTAGCTGGACATTAAGCGAACCGTTTTCAGCTTACGAATGGATGCCTTGTAAACAATCTTTAAAGGACAAAATTGATAGTGTAAAAATAGCAATAACAGTTCCTGACAGTTGTATGGCTGGATCTAATGGTACACTACAAAAAGTAACATCCCTTCCTGGGAATCAAAAACGATTTGAATGGAAACACAACAATCCCATTGACTACTACTTAATCTCATTCAGTGTTGCTAATTATGTAGATTATTCCATATATGCGCATCCTAAAAATGCAGACTCTATTTTAATCCAAAACTATGTCTATCCAAATTCGTTAAATTATTTCAAAGACCTAATAGACAACACCGCAAAATTCATCGAATATTATTCCGAAATATACACCCTCTACCCTTTTCATAAGGAAAAATACGGACATTGTATGGCACCTATTAGCGGGGGAATGGAACACCAAACGATGACAACACTTGGATATTTCGACAATGAATTAGTAGCTCATGAATTAGCACACCAATGGTGGGGAGACCACGTGACCTGTGGTTCTTGGTCGGACATTTGGTTAAACGAAGGGTTTGCAACGTATTCCGAATACTTAACGCTTGCAAAACTTTTCCCTGGAGAAGAAAAAAACAAATTAGACGGTTTTCATTCCTCTGTATTATCCCAACTAAATGGAAGCACTTGGTGCAAAGACAGCCTAAATCAAAACAGTATTTTCTCAAGAAGATTAGTATATGACAAAGGAGCTGCTATCATTCACACCTTGCGTCACATAATAAATAACGACAGCCTATTTTTCAAAGCACTTCAGAACTACCAAACAGAATTTGCATTTAGTACTGCAACCGCTAAAGATTTCAAAAAAAGTGTGGAAAATACCACCAAAATAGATCTTACACCTTTTTTTAACGAATGGTATTACGGAGAAGGATACCCTACATATTCTGCGAAAATTCAAAAAAACATAGATAATTCATTTATTTTAATGATTAGTCAAAAAACATCTGCCCCTTCAATTACTCCATTATTTACAACTCCTATTGAAATCCAAGTCAGCAGAACTAATAAAAGCGATACAATTTTGAGAATTCCTATAACTTCCAATAATCAAAAAGCAGAATTTCCTGCCGAATACAAACTTAAAGAAGTAACAAATATAGACCCTAACAACTTCATTGTGAATCAAATTGAACAATTCACTACTTCATTAGATACCATGAAAGATAATCTTTTTATCTATCCAAATCCAACTACTGATTTACTATACATTGAATTAAAAAACCCAAGTAACACAACCTTGAAATTAATTAGTATGGACGGAAAATTAATCTTAGAGAACTCGTTCACGAAAGAAATGCAGGTAGACATGCGTACGCAAAGTCCTGGAAACTATTTATTGATTTTAGAAAATGAACATTCTACTTACCAACAAAAAATCACAAAAAATTAAGTGTGAAAATTGTTAATTAAATCTGAATATTAAATCAATTTCGATATCCTTTATTCTTGATATTAGCCTTAAATTTGCCTATAAATTATTTTGATTATGGAAACAAAAGACTTACAAAACATAGCATCTCAAGTAAGAAGAGACATTGTGAGAATGGTAGCACAAGTTAGTTCAGGTCACCCAGGTGGATCTTTAGGTTGCGCAGACTTTTTAACAGTTTTGTATTTCGATTGTATGAAACATAATCACAAACCATTCTCAATGGATGGTAAAGGCGAAGATTTGTTCTTCCTATCCAACGGTCACATTTCACCAGTTTGGTATAGCGTACTTTCACGTGCTGGTTATTTTCCAGTTGCTGATTTAGGTACCTTCCGAAGATTAGGCTCTAAATTACAAGGTCACCCAAGTACAGATAAAAAACTTCCTGGTATTCGTATCGCTTCGGGTTCTTTAGGCCAAGGTTTATCAAATGCAATCGGTGCTGCTGAAACGAAAAAATTAAACAGTGACGATTCTTTTGTTTACACCTTACACGGGGATGGTGAATTACAAGAAGGTCAAATTTGGGAAGCTGCAATTTATGCGGCTGCTAAAAAAGTAGATAAGTTAATTGCTACTATCGATTATAACGGTAGACAAATTGATGGCGATGTGGAAGATGTTATGTCTTTAGGAAATATCGGAGCTAAATTTGCTGCTTTTGGTTGGATTGTTTACGAAATGGATGGTCACAACATCGATGAAATCAAAGAAACACTTGCAAAAGCAAAAGCTGGAGCTGGTAAAGGAAAACCTTCTGTTATCGTTATGAAAACAGAAATGGGTAAAGGCGTAGATTTCATGGAAGGGACACACAAATGGCACGGTTCCGCTCCAAATCCAGAACAATTAGCTTCCGCTCTATCTCAATTAGAAGAAACGTTAGGAGATTATTAATTGAAAAAGTTAGTCTTCATATTCTGTATTTGTTTTTCTTTCTTATCATTCGGACAAGAGAAATTAACACGTATCCTTTTCATTTTGGATGCGTCGAACAGTATGAATGCTACGTGGAGTGATAATCAAACGCGTATAGAAGCTGCTAAAGAGTTACTTGCTCAAGCGGTTGATAGTTTGGTAGGAAGTGAAAACTTAGAAATTGCTTTGCGTGTTTACGGACACCAATCCCCTATTACTGCTACTTTCCAAGATTGTAACGATACCAAATTAGAAGTTCCGTTTGGAAAAGATAATTTCTCTCGCGTGAAAGGAATGATTAAAACAATCAAGGCAAAAGGTACAACGCCGATTGCTCGATCGTTAGAAGCTGCTGCAGAGGATTTTCCAGATATGAATTCGCGTAACATTATCATTTTAATTACAGATGGTTTAGAAGCGTGCGACAACGACCCTTGTGTTATAGCTAAAAAATTGCACGATAAAGGAGTGGTTGTGACTCCCTTCGTAATTGGATTAGGACTTGATTTATCTTACCTTGAACAATTTAAATGCATTGGAAGTTATTCGGAAGCAGAATCCAAAAGTGCTTTTAAAAACGCATTAAAAAGTGTAGTCAATAAAGCACTTGTCAATACTACGGTGGAAGTGGATTTAAAAGATATAACTGGTAAACCTACCGAAACGGATGTTACCTTGTTTTTTTACAAAGCAGGAACTAACCAATTAAAGTATACCATGCAACATACGATTAATCGTTATGGAAACCCAGATACATTAATCTTAGATCCTTCTATAAAATATGACTTGATTGTAAATACACTTCCTCGTCGTGAGGTATATGACATCACCATTAAGAAAAACACTCACAACACCATACCAGTAGATGCACCGCAAGGCTACATTCGTTGTCGATTAAATAATGCTACACGAAGTTACCAGATCGAAAGTCGTGTGACACTTGAAAATAATCCTTTAACAATTAATACACAACAAATTAACGCTACCGATAAATACATCGTTGGAAGATACACCTTGGAAGTACTAACCTTACCAAGGTTATATTTTACGGTACAGGTGAACCAAAGCAGCGTTACAAACATTGATTTTGAAGCTCCTGGCTTGTTTACCTACAAAAGTAACAACACTGTAACCGGTCAAATTTTTGTTCAAAATTCACAAGGAAAATGGGATTGGGTGTGTAATTTAGATCCACTCACTTTATCTGGACAATGGAACTTACAACCAGGACATTACAAGGTTTCTTACCGACAAAAAAACATTAAATCGTCGATCTATTCGTACGAACAAGATTTTAGAATATTATCCAATAAAACAACCTCAATAAATTTATAAGCATGATTGAATTTGAAATTTTCGGTAACAAAGATACTCGCTCTGGTTTTGGAGAAGGTTTACACGAATTAGGAAAAAACAATTCGGAAGTAGTTGCACTTTGTGCTGACTTAATTGGTTCCTTAAAAATGGACGCTTTCGTAAAAGATTTTCCAGAACGCTTCTTTCAAGCAGGTATTTCAGAAGCGAACATGATCGGTATGGCTGCGGGTATGACCATCGGAGGGAAAATTCCTTTCACTGGTACTTTCGCTGCATTTTCAACTGGTCGTGTGTACGATCAAATTCGTCAATCAGTAGCTTATTCTAATAAAAACGTTAAAATTTGTGCTTCTCACGCAGGATTAACCTTGGGTGAAGATGGTGCAACTCACCAAATCTTGGAAGACATCGGAATGATGAAGATGTTACCAAATATGACCGTGATTGTTCCATGTGATTTCAACCAAACAAAACAAGCAACCTTAGCGATTGCTGAACACGAAGGGCCAGTATACTTACGTTTCGGTCGACCAGTAATGCCTATTTTCATTAAACCGGACGCGGAATTCAAAATCGGTAAAGCAGATATATTAATCGAAGGTACCGATGTGACAATCGTTGCATGCGGACACTTAGTGTGGAAATCCATCGAAGCTGCAAAAGTTTTAGAAGCACAAGGCGTAAGCGTGGAATTAATCAACATGCATACCATCAAACCATTGGATAAAGAAACGTTATTAAAATCCTTAGCAAAAACAAAATGTGTAGTAACTGCTGAAGAACACATGCGTGCTGGTGGATTAGGTGACTCTGTAGCACAAGTGATCACAACGGAATTCCTAGTGCCACAAGAATTTGTAGCAGTAAACGACTCTTTCGGAGAAAGTGGAACACCAATGGAATTGATGACTAAATACCACATCGATTCACAAGATGTTGTAGATGCTTGTTTGAAGGTGATTAGTAGAAAGTAATTGATTATAAGAAATTTTGTTTGATTTTTTCCCTCCTTAAGAAGAGAAAGCTTTGCTTTCGAAGACCAAGCGGTAGCGCCAGAAAATTAAGGGAGGTGAAAATTATTTAAAATTATTTTAATTTAAAATGTATTTTATAAAAGTCACCCTCCTCTATCCTCCCTCAAGGGAGGAGGCTTAAAACCATTTTTTTATTAAATAAAAATCGATCTGAGGTTAAAAATATGTCAACTGTATCCTCCTTCTTATCCCTTCAAGGTCAAACCAACCCTTACCCTTATCTAATCGATGTAGCTTCTGCCGAAGGCATCTACATCTACGATAAATCAGGAAAAGCATACATGGATATGATTGCCGGCGTTGCTGTGAGTAATGTCGGGCACTCCCATCCTAAAATCAAACAAGCCATCAAAGACCAGGTCGACAAGCACATGCACGTCATGGTCTACGGCGAATACATCCAAGATAGTACCTTGGCTTTGTGTCAAAAATTGACATCCCTCTTACCTGCAAATTTAAATTGTGTCTACCCAGTAAATTCGGGTACCGAAGCCAATGAAGCGGCAGTCAAACTTGTAAAACGTGTAACTGGGAGAACCGAGATCGTTTCTTTTCGTGGGTCCTACCATGGAAGTACCAACGGTTCGATGAGTATTTCCGGGAATGAAGTCAAAAAACAAGCGTTTCGACCTTTATTGCCAGACGTACGTTTTTTACAACACAATAACCTACAAGAATTAGAGCAAATCACAAACAAAACCGCAGGAGTCATCTTAGAAACCATTCAAGGAGACGCAGGTGTACGTGAATCTACCTTTGAATTTTTAACTGCTCTAAGAAATAAATGCAACGAAGTTGGTGCCTTACTCATTTTCGATGAAATTCAATGTGGAATGGGTCGCGCGGGACGTACCTTTGCTTTCGAACGCACAGGCATCGTTCCAGACGTGCTTACCTTAGGAAAAGCGCTTGGTGGTGGATTACCCATCGGCGTCTTAGTTTCTTCGCATGAAAATCTAAACGAATTCACCTACAACCCAATGTTGGGTCATATTACTACCTTTGGTGGTAACCCAGTCATCGCGGCAAGTGCCAACGCTTTTTTAGAGGTGCTTACCACCGAAGTTGACTACACCGAGGTAGATCGTTTAGGACAACTATTGGTCGACATACTCTCCTCCGAACACGAAATCAAAGAAATCCGTCGTGTGGGTATGATGTTCGCTTTCGATATGGAATCTTTTGAACGCGTAGAAAAAGTCGTAAAACGTTGCTTAGAATTGGGATTAATTAGTTTCTGGTTTTTATCGCATCCGTATAGTTTCCGTTTGTCTCCTCCACTAACAATTAAAGAAGAAGAAATGAAAAAAGCGGGGGAGATAATATTAACCGCCATAAAAGAAACATCAAACAAGTAAAGACGCAATGCATTGCGTCTCCTTTTTATAACAAGCGCATCGTTGCTAGATTTACACCAAGAAACAGCTACAAATTAATCCTGCACCACGCCTCGAAATTAATAACTACACAATCCCCCTCCCAATCTTAAAACAACTCTTTCATCGTTACGTTGTTAGATAAAATAGCTTTGCTATATTGATTTGGGTTTACTCAAAAAAATGAAAATCAATCCTTACTTATTCTCTAACATAAAACGATAAATCTTGGTGTTTTCATTTAGACCATCCCAAACTTTAATAAAATATGCCCCATTCTCTAAATGGACGTCATCTACTCTTCCATTTTCTATCGTTCCAGATCTAACAACAAGTCCTGCCATGGTATATATTTCAAAATGAGTAAAAGCCGAATTATTTATAGTCAAATAAGAAGTTACTGGATTTGGATAGAGTAGGTCATCCGATGGTAAATCAATAACTAACTCGTTTGAAGCAGACCTATCCTCTGTAAATACGGTTTGATTGGAGACAAGTAAATTTAAGGAATTGATAATAATCTGCTTTATTTTAGAACTATCCACATCACCAAACCCACCTTTACCTGATTTTAAGGTCGCACCAGTAAACGTATTAAAACTGGAATTTATGACGATCCCTGAATTATTTTTTTTCTGAAATACAAAAAACACTCCATAACCAAACTTTGGATTAAAGCCTATATTTTTTCCATAATCATACCCTATAATTTCTGATTTGTAAAATTTGAGTTTGGTAGTATCAAATACAGGAATTTTATTTTCAATTTTAAGAATTGGTAAACCATCGAGTTCATAGGATTCACAATGCAATATATCCCCATTTTTTAAATCGGTATTTTTTAATAATGGTGAATTAGCAGCCGTTATTTTATAACCTCTATTATTGGTAATTTTCATCCCATAAGCACCTGATAACCATTCAGTACCAATACTACTTGAAACTTTATAATCCAATATGGAATCAGACCAATTAACAGTTTTAAGTTTAATATTTTCAATTGTATCTAAATTAAAATCCTTGAAACAAACTAATTCCTTTTTGTTTTCTGAAAATCTTGTTTGCCACCACATTGTATTTCCAGAAAATACTAAAGCGTGTTTCTTATTTTTAATAAATAAATCGAAATTTTGTCTCGCTTGTCGTGTCCAATATTCACTATGACCAATAATTATTATAATCTTGGATTTACTAATTTCTTCATAATTATCTAAATCAAGATCGCTTATGTGCTGGGTAGTATAGTTAGTGACGGATTGATTATACCATTTTAAAAATGGTTTATACAAACTCATATTTTCACTCAAAACTAATTCAGATAAAGGCCTCAAAAAACCTACACTACTCGCTCTTTTTTTAGAATCTGAATTGAAATCATACAAACTTTTCCCGCCTGAATTATTATAAGCCTCATCCGTTGTTGTTGGATGAACAATGGTTATGTCCACTTTTTCAGAAGTGGATTTAACGATAAAGTATACTTTTGAAAAAATAGAATATAATCCCGACTTAAAATCTTTAGGAATAATAAATTTACCTGAAACCGAGTAATCGTAATCCAACCACGGAGCATCATTAGTAGTTTTTTGTTTTTTAAGTGAGACATTTACAGAATCTACTACCTTATTTTCAATATTCACTATAGGCAAGAATATGTCAACTGTTTTTTTTGAATTCAAATGAAAACGTATGGTATCTCCTGGATTATACGATTTTTTATCTGTATATCCATCAATGACCAAATCTTGACTTAATAAATAGTAATTATTTGTTAAAAAATAAAATAAAAGGATATAGCAAAACCAATTTCGCATTTTCAAGAAAAAAGTGTAAATATAACAACTTATTATTTAGAATAAAAATAAATAACAAAAAACTATTTATTTAAACCTATACATATCAATACATTAAATCTATACTATTTTAGTATAAATAATACTTACAACCTACTAAAACAACTACTAAATAAATCTTCTTCCTTTTTCAAAAAAAATCGAAAATAAATGAACTTAGAATAAAATAATAGTTATACATTTACCCTATAAATCAATTACTTATTTCAAAAAAAATGGCTTCTAATTTCTTAACTGCGCGCTGGGAAAAATTACTAATGGCTAATTATGAAATTAACCCAAATATTCTTGCTAAATATGTTCCTTTTGGAACTGAATTGGACCTTTGGGAAGGGAAATGCATGGTATCCTTAATTGGATTTATGTTTTTAGACACAAAATTAAAAGGTATTAAAGTACCCTTTCATTCCAATTTTGAAGAAGTAAACCTTCGTTTTTATGTCAAGAAATTGGATAATGGCACCTGGAAAAGAGGTGTGGTTTTTATCAAAGAAATTGTCCCTAAGCCAGCTATCACAATCATTGCAAATTTATTATACCAAGAACATTACCATACCATGCCAATGAAACATGCTTGGGAAATTTCTGACAACAATTTACTTATAGAATATGCTTTTTACTACAAAAAAAATTGGCACTCTTTTAACATAATAGCTGCTCAAACTGCTTCCGAAATCTCTATAGGTAGCGAAGAAGAATTTATCACCGAACATTATTGGGGATATACGCTACTCTCCCCTACTAAAACCTCGGAATATGAAGTCGTTCACCCAACTTGGAAGGTTTATCCTACAATCAATCACAGTATTCATGTCGACTTTGAAGCTGTTTATGGTTCGGACTTCAAGATTTTAAATGAACTTACTCCACGTTCCGTATTTTTAGCAGAAGGTTCCGAAATCGCTGTAAAAGGGAAAACAAAAAAATAACCTACCATTCATAACACATCATTCATAATTTACAACTCCTTCAACTGCCTTTTTCCGGCTTTTAACAACTTGTTCAAAAATATTCCCACATTCACTCGTTCCTTCCTATGAATGTATTAACTTTGTTCCCCGTAGTTACAAAATTTAATAAATGTCAAATTCAACAAAATACATCTTTGTAACTGGGGGGGTTACTTCTTCTCTAGGAAAAGGAATTATAGCAGCATCATTAGCGAAATTGCTTCAAGCACGTGGGTATTCTACCACCATTCAAAAATTAGATCCATATATCAACATTGATCCAGGAACATTGAATCCATACGAACATGGGGAGTGTTTTGTGACTAATGATGGTGCTGAAACAGATTTAGATTTGGGTCACTACGAGCGTTTTTTAAACGTACCTACTTCTCAAGCGAACAACGTAACTACAGGTAGAATCTACCAATCGGTGATTGAGAAAGAGAGAAAAGGGGAATTTTTAGGTAAAACGGTTCAAGTTATTCCTCACATTACAGACGAAATCAAAGAACGTATTCAAATTCTTGGTAAAAAAGGAACATTTGATATTGTAATTACAGAGATTGGAGGAACTGTTGGAGATATCGAATCATTACCATACGTAGAGGCTGTTCGTCAAATGTTGTGGGAACATGAAAACGATTGTTTGGTCGTTCACTTAACCTTGATTCCTTACTTAGCTGCTGCAGGTGAGTTAAAAACAAAACCGACACAACACTCTGTAAAACAATTGTTAGAATTGGGTGTTCAACCAGATATTTTATGTTGTCGTACAGAACATCCATTGGATTTAAACCTACGTCAAAAAATTGCTAAATTTTGTAATGTTAGCGTGAATGCTGTGATTGAATCACGTGATGCGGAAACAATTTACGACGTTCCATTATTAATGCAACAAGAAGAATTAGATAAAGTAGTATTGGAAAAATTACAGCTTTCTTCTAAAACTACTCCAAACTTAGATGATTGGAAAGAATTCTTACATACGTTGAAAAACCCTAAACACGAAGTAAACATCGGTTTGGTAGGTAAATACGTTGAATTAAAAGATTCATACAAATCCATCAGTGAAGGATTCATTCATGCTGGTGTATCTAACGAATGTCGCGTGAATGTAAAATGGATTCATTCTGAAAAATTATCGAAAGAAAACATTGAAAAAGAATTAGGTGGTTTAGACGGAATTTTAGTCGCTCCAGGTTTTGGTTCACGAGGAATTTCTGGTAAAATCGATGCGGTACGTTATGCACGTGAAAATAAGATTCCATTCTTCGGAATCTGTTTAGGTATGCAATGTGCTGTAATTGAATTCGCTAGAAACGTAATCGGTTTAAAAGATGCAAATACAACGGAAATTGCAGAGGATACAAAAGATCCTGTGATTGACATGATGGAAGAGCAAAAAACAATTTCTGACAAAGGAGGAACAATGCGTTTAGGTGCATATACATGTGAGTTAAAACCTGACTCTTATTCTGCATTAGCTTACAATACAGAGAAAATCTCAGAGCGTCACAGACACCGTTATGAATTTAACAACAAATACTTACCTACTTTCGAGGAAAAAGGAATGATTGCAACTGGTAAAAATCCAGAAACAGGATTGGTTGAAATCGTTGAGATTCCGGGACACCCTTGGTTTGTTGGTGCTCAATTTCACCCTGAATATAAAAGTACGGTTGCAAAACCTCACCCACTTTTTGTAGCTTTCATTAAAGCTGCTTTAGAAAATAAAAAATAAGAAAAAGAAAATGGATAAAAATCAAGTAATTGGATTCAGTTTATTAGGTGGCCTTTTGGTGCTATTTATGTACCTAAATAAACCTTCAGAAGCGGAATTAAAAGCAAAAGAAGCTAAACATAAAATTGAATTAGCGAAAGAACAAAAAGAAGCGGAAAAACAAGCAGATCAAAAGAAAGCGGATAAACAAAAAACAGTTGTTGCGCAAAAAGATGGAAAAAAAGTTGTCACAACTCCTATTATTAAAGATGAAATTATTTCTTTAGAAAGCGATAAACTAAAAGTAGACATCAACACAAAAGGTGCGAATGTTTCTCAAGTAAATTTAAAAGAATTCAAAACATATTTCCAAAAATATGTATCGAAAGATAAAAAGAATTCCTTGGCGTTATTCAAAGAAAATGATTCGAAAAACAATGTTCACTTCAAATTAAATGGTAAAGATTACTCTACTGAAAATGAACGTTTTGAAGTCGTATCTAAAACAAAGAAAAGCATTGTATTAGAAACTTCACCGGAAGAAGGAAAAACAATACAATTCATCTATACCTTATTACCAAACCACTTTGATTTAGATTTTGAAGTACGTTTTAACGGTTTCAAAGGAAATGAAATCGCTGCAAATTCTGTCATGTTAGATTGGACTTCCTCTTTAGCTAAAACAGAACGTTTGTTGAGCGAACAACGTCGTGTATCTACGGTTTGTTTTAAATACAAAGGAGAAGAATACGATTACCTTTCGGAAGTTTCTGATGACGAAGAAAAAATGGAACAAGATATGGAATGGGTAGCTTTCAAACAAAGTTACTTTACCAGTATTTTGAAACCAATGTCTGGATTCAGTAAAGAAAATTCGGAAGTAAAAGTTACTAACTTCAAAGAAGGTCACCCAAAGTACCATACAAACATTAAAAAATACACAGCTGCGTTAAACCTAGCTTTGACTAACACAAGCAATGGTTCTGCACGTATGAATTGGTACTTTGGACCTAACGATTACGAAGTATTAAAATCATACGATTCTAACTACGAAGATATCATCAACTATGGTTGGGGATTATTCCGTTGGATTAATATCTATGCAATTCAACCAATGTTCAACACCTTCGCTGGTTGGGGTATTGGTCTAGGTATCGTTATCTTATTGATTACAATCATCTTAAAATTATTCTTAACGCCAATTCAATGGAAAATGTATGTTTCTTCTGCTAAAATGAAGATTCTAAAACCTGAGATTGATGCGTTAAATGCAAAATATCCAAATAAGGAAGATGCAATGAAAAAGCAAATGGATATGATGGCGCTTTACAGAGAAAGTGGTGCCTCTCCACTTGCTGGTTGTATTCCAATGTTGATTCAAATGCCAATTTTATTAGCAATCTTCCGTTTCTTCCCTGCTGCGTTTGAATTACGTCAAAAACCATTCTTATGGGCAGAAGATTTATCTTCGTACGATTCCATCTATGATTTCTCTACGTATTTACCGTTGTATGGTAATCACGTTTCTTTATTTACTTTATTGATGTCTGTAACTACCTTAGTATATACGTATATCAACAGTAGTAATGTGACGCAACCACAACAACCAGGTATGCCTAACATGAAAGTGATTATGTACATCTTCCCGTTCATGATGATTTTCTTCTTCAATAACTATTCTTCTGGTTTAAGTTATTACTACTTCATCTCTACATTGATTTCCATTATCATTATGTTGGCGATTAAACAATTCTTTGTAGATGAAGAAAAACTAAAACAAAAAATGGTTGCTAAGAAAATGGCAGCATCTGCAGCACCAAAGAAAAAATCAGGTTTTCAAGAGCGCTTAGAGCAAATGCAAAAAGCACAACAAGAAAGACTAAAGAAAAAATAATTTTATATTAATAACATGGAGAAGGAATTAGTGATAATTCCTTTTCTCATTTATACTACAAGATGAAAAACATTGCTGTTATAGGTTCAGGAACCATGGGAAATGGTATCGCTCATACGTTTGCATTACATGGTTTTAATGTGAATCTAATTGATATTTCAGAAGTTTCACTTCAAAAAGGAATAGCAACGATTTCTAAAAACTTAGATCGTCAAGTAGCGAAAGAAGTAATTACCGAAGAACAAAAACTTGCTACACTGTCCAATATTAAAACATTCTCCATTTTAGAAGAAGGGGTGAAAATTGTGGATTTAGTAGTAGAAGCAGCAACAGAAAATATAGATTTAAAATTATCAATTTTCCGTGATTTAGATAAATTCACTTCACCTGAAACACTATTAGCAAGCAATACATCCTCTATTTCCATTACAAAGATTGCATCCGTAACAACGCGACCAGATAAAGTAATCGGAATGCATTTTATGAATCCTGTACCATTAATGAAATTAGTGGAAATTATACGTGGCTATTCAACATCCGATGAAGTAACAAAAACGATTGTGGATTTATCCAAACAGCTTCAAAAAGTTCCAGTCGAAGTGAATGACTACCCTGGATTTATTGCAAATCGTATTTTAATGCCAATGATCAACGAAGCAATAAATTCGCTTTATGAAGGGGTTGCTGGTGTTTCAGAAATTGATACGGTAATGAAATTAGGTATGGCTCACCCAATGGGACCGTTACAATTAGCCGATTTTATTGGTTTAGATGTATGTTTATCTATCCTTCGTGTACTTCAAGATGGTTTTGGAAATCCTAAATATGCACCATGCCCTTTATTGGTGAATATGGTTACTGCAGGTAAATTAGGCGTAAAATCCGGTGAAGGATTTTATTCATGGACACATGGTACGAAAGACCTTGTGGTATCTGATCGATTTGCGACAAAACAATTAGTATAATAGTGGCTAAATCTACTTCCAATCCAATGAATGCTGTAAAACGTAAAACACCAACCGTTAAACGTACTCCAGCAAAACGATCTTTCTCCAAAAAGAAAAAGAAATCAAACAAGACACTCTATATTATTTTGGGGGTAGTATTCGTGATACTAGTAGGTATTGTACTCTTTACTCAAGAAGAAAAAGTTACTGAAGAAGAAAAAATTGAAAAACTATTGGTCAACCTTCCAAAAGGATACCAAAGTTCTGGAATGGATGTTTCGCATCATCAAGGTTCGATTCAGTGGGATAAAATACTAAACCAATCTCCTTTAGACACTTTAATTGATTTTGTGTATTGCAAAGCAACCGAAGGAGCGACACATGTCGACACACAATGGGAATCTAACCGTCATCAATTAAATGAATTAGGGGTTAGAAATGGAGCCTATCATTTTTTGAATGCTAATTCCTATTCTATTCCGCAAGCCAAACATTTCTTAGCAATTTGGAAACACCGAGAAATTGATTTACCTCCCGTGTTAGATGTAGAACAAGAAGCAGAATCCGATGAAGTTTTGATTAATAACATGTACGATTGGCTAGAATACGTAGAACGAAAATCTGGTTTGAGACCGATTATCTATACCTCCTATTCGTTTTACACGAAGAAATTTAAAAACGAATTTAAAGACTATCAATTTTGGATTGCCTCCTATGACAAAGATCCAAAAGCACTTAATGATCCTCGAATTGTACATTGGCAATTTACTGACAACTTAGAAATTCCAGGAATTTCCGAAAAAGTAGATTTTAATGTCTCGAAAAGGAGGTTTTAATTAGTTTAAAAAGGATATCCTATACCAAGTCTAACCGTATTTACAAATTCAGACAAGGACCTTGGTAAGAAAGGGCTAGAATAATCATTTGGATGTTCTGAAATGATTTTATACACTTGTTCGTCTTTTGGTTGGAAAAACCAACGGTGACCTTCTTGAAGAGCAGGATTACGAAGTTTTAAACCTACATCTAAACGTATAACGACAAAATCCAAATCATAACGCACACCAAATCCTGATGCTACCGCTAATTCTTTGTGCCAGTCTTTTGTAAACTGACTTCCTGGTCGTAAAGAATCGTATTTAACTGTCCATATATTTCCTGCATCGACAAATACAGCCCCTCGTAATTTGGTAGAAACTTTAAAGCGTAATTCTCCTGAAATATTGATACGTACATCTCCAATTTGTGGTTTATTTAATTTACTAACCAAATAGGAATTATAGGTTCCTGGAGTAAGGGAACCATAGCGCCATCCACGTATATCATTTGCTCCACCCCCAATAAAACTAAAGTCAAACGGCATAGAATACAATGAATTTCCATATGGCAATCCTCCTCCAGCTAATGCTCTAAAATTTAAAGAAGTGTATTTAGAAAAATTGTGTGCATAAATAAACTCATTATCCAAACGCGCAAATTGGGAATAAGGTATTCCTAAAATGGTACGTTGCTTTAATAAATTTTCCTTTTCAAATTTACCAAACAAGGAAAGTAAATTTCCTGCTAAATCAAAGGAAGATTTAAAGGAATAACTACCTGAACCTAATCGCTTATTATAAACTTGAAAAACAAATTTAAAATCCGACCAATTGATTTGACTTGTATATTGATTTAGAGTATATAAGTCATTTCTTTTATGAATACTATCCAAAAAACTGGAAGAAATTTGCGTAAAGTTGATTAAGTTAACGGATGATAAACCTGGAAAACCAAATGAAAAATCTGAATTATCACCTGTAGAAACAGAAAACAATACATTGGCTGTCAAAGACTGTTTCGTAAATACATCACGAATCTGATACATATACGAACTTGACATGGTTGTTTTTGGTCTATTCTGCTTAGAAATATGATTTCTTAAACCTAAAAAATAGGGAATTTCTACTTTAACGGAGGGAATAATTTGAAAAGTCCAAAATCGTAACGCTTCTTTTAAGTTCCCATTAGCATTCGTATTATTAGAGGTACTTATCGATTGATATTTTAAGTTAGGCATAGATTGAAGTCCACCAGAAATATTCAATGTGATTTTTTCTGCACGCTTTAATAAATTTATATTAGTAAATGATGGCGCAAAGGAAGCTCCGAAAAATGTACCTGAAGTTGTTAATTTAAGAGGTGTTGAAAATTGATTTTTCTTCTTTAAAATCAAATAGTAATGAATTTCAACATGATCCGTACCTTCAATTTCAACAATTTCTGGTTTAACCAAATTGAATAATCCTAATTCAATTAAATTTCGTTGTGTCTTAACAACTAAGTTTTCGTTAAACAAACGAGTATTTTCTGTCACATTTTTAATTTCTAATAAATCAGGATAAACAGAAAAACCACCATTATAGGTTAAAATTATAGATCTTTTTTGTCTTAAAGAATCTATATTATTAGTTTTAATCCCTTTTATTACATCTTCATTTGTAAATCGCAACGTATCTAATGTTCTTAAGAAATTATTGTATTCCATTGTCAAACCTCTCTTTTTAATCGTGTCTGAATAACGATAAGCCATAAAAGAAGTATCCACAATATGATAATACACTTTATTTATATAAGTGTAGCGATGTGGAACGGTTACTAATGAATCTCCTCCAAGATTTTTTATTACTCGATCTGAAACTTGAAGAGTTACATTTACGTTTTCATGAAGATTTAAGGTATCTGCTAAGTAGGAAATATTGGAAGAAGCAAATCCATACATTCCCTCATTTTTGATATACTGAGCTAAAGACTCTCTATATTCCTCTAACTTATCCGTATCGAAAGTTTGTTTTGAGAAATCATGTTTTGTCGGAAATCTGTTCATGATTTTAACAATTTCCGGATTTGCACAATCAACTAAAAAAGAATCTATCAAAAAAACTTTACCTGTTTCGACAAAATAAATTGCTTTGACTTTATTTGATTTTTTAGCATAAACGAGTTCACCTCGGACTTTAGCATTATAATATCCTTTTTTACGTAAATAAATGGTTGCCTGCTCAATTGATTTGTTAAAATACAAGGAATCAACGATGCTTGGTGGTTCACCTAATTTAAATTTCATCCATTCTTTAATCGTCATTCTTGGACTAATCGTATCTCGTAAATCAATTACTCGTTCTTTGTATTCTGCCTCTCCTTTTAGAATGGCTTTTTTAATTCGCTTTTCATTGATCCGTTGCTGTTTTGCAATTTTCTCATGATTAATTCGATGTAATTTATTCAAGTGATCTTGCGCTTCACATAAAATTTTCGCTGAATCTATTTGGTTATAAACAATCAACGAAAAAGGAATTCCAAGGATCTTAGTATTTGGCTTTTGTTTTATGATGTGCTCAATTTCACCTTTATGCACCTCTTCTCCTTCCATTATCACTTCGTTTTTAGTCAATAAATATTCATTTTTGGATAAATATTTGGACTGACTGCAGGAAGCCAAGAGAAATAGTAGGTAAAAAGGAAGATAATATGTAAGTTTGGCTTTGTTCAAGGACAACAATTTGAGTAACAAAAATAACAAAAACAGATGATTTCAAAGAACAGAATTCGTTTTATTAACTCGCTTACACAAAAAAAGCAACGTATTGAAAACAATCGTTTTATCATCGAAGGAGAAAAGATGGTAAATGAGGCTATACAATGGATTCCTGAATTAATCGAAAGTGTTTATGTAACTTCTGAATTTGAATACACATCGAGTAATCACTCATTTGAAATTGAAGAAATTAACGAAAAAGAGCTGAAAGAAATTTCTTCGCTTACAACACCAAATAAAGCGCTTGCAATTTGTAAAATTCCGGAAAATAAAAATATTGATTCTCCACTTATTTTATGTTTAGATGGCGTTCAAGATCCGGGGAATATGGGGACAATTCTACGTTTAGCGGATTGGTTTGGAATAAAAGATGTTGTCTGTTCTAAAAATACGGTAGATTGTTACAACCCAAAAGTGCTTCAAGCAACCATGGGAGCAATTTTCAGAGTGAACGTTCATTATGTCGATTTAAGCAACTTCCTTTCTGAAACGGAACTACCAATTTATGGTGCATTGTTAGATGGGGAAAATATTTTTGAAAACCACTACGAATGTAAAGGAATCATTGTTCTTGGTAACGAAGGAAATGGAATCTCCGATGAAATCAAAAAACACGTACAACAAGCAATCACTATTCCTCGATTTGGTGAAGCGGAGTCTTTAAATGTCGCTACCGCTGGAGCAATAATTTTAGGTGCTTTTTATCGGTAATTTTATTTTAACCCTACTATTTCTAGTAAGTTTGAATTTTTGATTGCATCCTCACCACTTTTGATTTTCTCTTGAACAAAAGGAATTTCCATTGTTAAAAAACGATCTAATGAAGGGTCTATTGTTACATCTTTCCAAGCATCAAGTGTACGATTTTTTTTCGGTTCCATGGTGATAAGTGTTTTGTTACT
>CANGOF010000042.1 GCA_947455515.1 Flavobacteriia bacterium | reverse complement strand
TCGAAGTTTACGTCTACTACAGGACCAATTACCTGGGATATTTTACCTTGAACTGACATAGTTGTTGCCTTTTAAGTGTAATTCTGAATTTGGGTGCAAAGATATATCTTTTATTTTTTTATTTACTATGATTCCATGGAAAATTCATTATTTCACGAAATTAATCGCTCAATATGATTCTCGCCAAATGCATATGGGATGTAAGCAATCGAAGAAATTTCATTCGTTATTATCACATTTCCACTTTTCCCTAAGCTAATACTTCCGTGGGTTTTGTTTATTCCCATAGCATAAGCAGCATTTAAAGTGAGTGCATTTATCGCTTCTTCTGGAGTTAATTTCATTTTAATACATGCTAAAGAAAATACCACTTGTAAATTTCCTGTAGGCGTTGTTCCTGGATTAAAATCACTCGCTAAAGCAATTGGCAAACCAGCTTCAATTAATTTTCTGGCGTTACCAAAAGGGATAGAAATAAAATGAGAACAACTCGGCAGTAGTGTTGGCATACACTCTGAATGTTTAATCGCATCTATATCTTCGTCGGAAATTTCTTCTAAGTGATCCACAGACAATGCACCAAGTTCGATAGCTTTCGCAATTCCCCCCATAACTGAAAATTGATTCACATGTACCTTAGGAATTAATCCATGTTTCTTGCCTGCAATTAATATTTCTTCCATTTCTTCTAATGAGAAATAATTTCTTTCACAAAACACATCAATATAATCTGCTAAATTTTCCTCCTCGATTTTAGGAAGCATCTCATTAATTATCAAGTCGATGTAACCTCTGTGGTTTTCTTTAAATTCAGTTGGAAAAGCATGCGCACCTAAAAAAGTAGCTTTCACAGCAATTGGAAGGGCTTCTTTTAACCTCTTTATTACACGTAACATTTTTAATTCTGCCTCAACGGATAAACCATATCCTGATTTAATTTCAATTGCACCCGTTCCTGTTGCCATTACCTTTCTCACACGGATCAAGGCCTCTTCGAATAATTCATCTTCCGATTTTTCAGCTAAACGCCTGGCAGAATTTAATATCCCACCACCTTTCAATGCAATTTCTTCGTAGGTCAGACCTTTAATTCGATCTACGAATTCTTCTTCGCGACTTTTTGCAAAAACAATATGTGTATGTGAATCACAGAAAGCAGGGAGTACATATTTACCATCTGCATCAATCACTTCCACATTTCTCCAATCTGTAATTCCTTCCCATTCGTTCATGGATCCATAAGCAACGATGACATTGTCTTCTATTGCCAAATACGCGTTTTCAAGAATAGGTAAGTATTGCATATCTCTACCTACACGAGCAATCGGCATATCTTCACCGTATTGAACTAAACCTTTAATGTTTTTAATTAGAATTTTTGACATAATTCCTACTTTTTACGATTATCTTTCTCCAATTTGTTGTCTCCACATTGCGAAATATAAACCTTTTTCTTCCAATAATTCGCTGTGTTTACCTTCTTCAATAATATGTCCTTTTTCTAGAACAAAAATTCGATCCGCATGCATGATAGTACTTAATCGATGTGCAATTAAGATGGTTACATGTGATCTAGCAGACGATAATTCTCTTACCGTTTTACTAATTTCTTCTTCTGTTAATGAATCTAAAGCAGATGTTGCCTCATCAAACACCAACAAAGAGGGATTTCTTAGTAATGCACGAGCAATCGATAAGCGTTGTTTTTCACCACCAGAAACTTTCACACCACCTTCACCAATCATTGTGTCAAGACCTTTGTCTGCACGCGCTAATAAAGTTTGACAAGCAGCTTGTTCCAATGCTTTCATGCATTGATCATCACTCGCATTTGGAGCAACAAATAATAAATTCTCTTTGATTGTACCTGAAAATAATTGGGTGTCTTGTGTTACAAAACCAATTTGCGTGCGAAGTTGATCTAAATCTACTGCATGACTACTTATACCATTGTAAAATATTTCCCCTTCTTGAGGTTGGTATAGTCCTACAAGTAATTTAACTAAGGAAGTTTTTCCTGATCCAGAAGGACCGACAAATGCAATGGTTTCCCCTTTTCTGGTTGTAAAACTAATATTTTCAAGTGCTTTAGAAGTGGCACTTTGGTGTTTAAAAGAAACATTGGTAAATCCAAGCGTATCTATTCCAAGAATTTGCGAAGGATTAAACGGTTTTTTCTCAATCGGAGTATCCAAAATGGCTTGAAAATTATCCAATGAAACTTCTGCTTCACGGTAGATATTGATGATGTTTCCTAATTCTTGTAATGGACCAAAAATGAAGAAGGAATAAATTTGAAGGGAGAATAACTCTCCGAGGGTCATATTATCTGCAAAAATCAAATACATTAATAAGAACAAAATACTACTTCTTAGCAAATTCACGAATGTACCTTGGATAAAACTAATGCTACGGATGTAGCGTACTTTTTTAAGTTCTAATCCTAAAATCTTAAGAGTCGTATCGTTTAGACGATTAATTTCTTGGTCTGCTAATCCTAAACTTTTTACCAATTCAATATTTCGAAGGGATTCCGTTGTTGAACCTGCTAAAGCAGTTGTTTCACCAACAATTTTCTTTTGAATTACTTTGATTCGTTTACTTAAAACCGAACTAATAAAACCTAACAAAGGAACAGCAGCAAAATACACAGGTGCAATTAACCAGTGGATACGAATTGCATATACCATGACAAAAATGACACCAATTAACGATGTAAAAAGAATTCCGATGAAAGCATTAATCAGTTTCTCTACATCCGTTCTCACTTTTTGAAGTTTACCTAAAGTTTCACCACTTCGTTGGTCTTCAAAAACTTGGTAAGGTAATTCTAAAGAATGTTTTAATCCATCGGAATATATTTTTGCACCCAATTTTTGGGTAATTACATTCACAAAATAATCTTGGAAATTTTTTGCGATACGAGATACCATAGCAGCTCCCATCGATAATAATATTAAACCTCCAACTCCTTTGATATAATATGCTTTATCGTGTTCATGAGGATTTGTAGCATACTCATCCACAATACGTTTGAAAAATAATGGGTCAATAAGTGAGAAAACTTGATTAATTGCCGCGAGTAATAAAGCAAGTAATACTAAGCCTTTGTAATTTTTTAAATAGGAAAGAAGTAATTTCATGAAGAATAATGAATGGGTTATTAGAATAACGAAATTAAGATTTTATTGGAAGTTAGAAAGAAAGAATATAAATGAAATCATCAAATAGTTAAATTTGTGAACGAATCTATAAAATGAATAAAACGAAAGATTTTCTTAACCTATTCAAACACCTTACTATTTTTCGAGTATATAATCTCCTTATACTTTATTTTTCATTTATTGTATCCCGTATTTTTAAACGACCATTTGTACTTGGCAGACCATTTACAGTAAGTATTGAACCTACAACAGCTTGTAATCTTAGTTGTCCAGAATGTCCGAGTGGATTAAAGCAATTTACAAGATCAACTGGCAAATTAGACTTAGAAGTAAATCGTAAACTATTACGAAGTATAGGCAGGCAACTATTTTACATCAATTATTATTTTCAGGGCGAGCCATTTTTACATACCAACTTTTTGGAATTAATTAAAGACGCGAAAAGAGAAAATATTTATACATCTACATCTACTAACGCACATTTTATTTCAAAAAAAGTTGCGGAAGAAATTGTAGAATCTGGTTTAGATCGCTTAATCATTTCTATTGATGGAGTAACACAAGAAACGTATGAGGGATATCGAGTTACTGGAAAACTTCAGAAAGTAATTGAAGCTTCAAAAGCATTAGTTGAGGCAAAAAAACGTTTACATTCGGCAACACCACATTTAATCTTTCAATTTTTAGTTGTCAAACCAAATGAACATGAGGTTCCTAAGATCTTTGACCTTGCCAAAGAAATTGGAATCAATGAAGTTCGTTTAAAATCTGCACAATTATACGAATACGCTAAAGGGAATCCCTTGATGCCGCAACAAGAAAAATATGCACGCTATAAGAAACAAAAGAATGGAACGTATGTATTAAAATACAAAACGGGGAATCATTGTTGGCGTATGTGGTCTTCCTGTGTATTTACTTGGGACGCAAAAGTAGTTCCATGTTGTTTTGATAAGGATGCACAATATACTTTAGGTTCTGCAGTTACCGAAAATTTTGATTCGCTATGGAATTCTTCTAAATATCAAGAATTTAGAAGTAACGTTTTAACAAAACGAAATCATATTGATATCTGTAAAAATTGTTCTGAAGGAAGTAAAGTTTGGTTATAACTCTTTACTAAACGCTATGATTTTCTCTACAAAATTTTCCCAAGAATTTTCTTGTTTTTCCTTTTCAATCTCTGCAGCAAAAACAGACTTATACTTCCCTTCAAAATAATCTTTGATCGAAGCTGCTATTTCTTCTACGGAAGGAGAGTCAACAATCCATCCTGTTTTTTGATGATGTATCGTTTCCTTTAACCCGCCAACATTTGTAGCAATTATTGGTAAATTGTAATGGTTTGCAATGGAGGTAATACCGGATTGAGTTGCAGACTTATATGGTAAAACGCATACATCCGCTGCAGAAAAATAATCGGCAACTTCGTTATCCCCGATATATTGGTTATACAATGCAATCCGATTTTTAGCCGTAGAATTATCTATCAGTACTTGGTATTTATCAAACGAACCATATACCTCTCCAGCAATAATTAATTGATAGTTATCATCTAATATATCCATGGCTTGAATTAATAAATCCAAACCTTTATAATCACGAATAAAACCAAAGAATAAGAGTGTTTTTTTTGTTGGATCTACTTTTAAATTTTGTTGTGCTAGTTGCTGTTTAATTGGTTCAGGAAAATGATTGTAAACTGGATGATTAACACGTATGTATTTTGCTTCTGGTTTAATGGAAAGTAAATCCTTCAAAACAGCATCTGACATCACAATGAATCCGTCGTTATTTTTTAAGAAAAATCGATTACAGAACCCATCGAAAAAGCGTTTTTCATGTGGAATGACGTTATCCAAGACGGAAATTCGTTTTACATTTTTATTTAGTTTTTTAGCTACATACCCTAAAGAAGGTCCAAAAAAAGTCATCCAATACTTAGTGATAAAAATATCGGGTGCAAATTTTTTCACTTTACGAGCAGTCGTAACATACGTTATTGGATTGATAGAATCTAAGACTTCTTCGGAAGGAATTTCATCTGCAACATCCTCTTTAGTAACGTATTGTGTTTCTCCTGGAAATAAAAAATTTGGGTATTGACGTTTAAACGTAAATGCTTTCACTTGATGCTCTTTTTCAAAAGCTCGATACATCAAGGCGTTAAATTGTGCTATACCACCTCTAAAAGGATAAAAAGTGGATAAAAAGGCTATTTTCATCGTTACTTTTTAGCAAGTGTTTGTATTGCTTGAATAAAATCGGCTGGAGTTATGTCATGCATACATGAAGTTCCTTTAATGCATGTGTTTCCATAAAAGCAAACACATTCATTTGGGGGCCCAACGATTATTCCACGATCATATAATTCAAATTCATGTTTATTGAAAATGGTATTACAAAGCACCATCTTTTTGCGAAGTGCTGTCGCGATATGCATCATCATAGATACTTGCGTCACGATGATATCACATGCGTTTGTAAGGGCTATAAACTCTTCTAATGAAAAATGACCAGGATAATGAGCACTTGTAACACCAGCCATTTTCAGATTTTTCTCATGTTCCAATTCTCCTCCAAGAAAAATAGGATAAAATCCAAGTTCATTCAAATGGATTGCGAGTGATTCCCAGGATTCTTCCGACCATAAACGTGTATTCCAACGAGGTCCGCAGCCAGTATTCAAACCAACAATCGTTTTTCCTTTCGCTAGATCCTGCAATTTCGATGTCCAAGTAGAAGCTAATTCCTTATTCAAATTGATTTGATAATCTTCTTTTCTAAAATCGAAGTGACAGATTTCAAAAATTTCTTCGAGGTAACTTTTTGTGTTTTTCTTAGATAATTCGTCAAAAAAACCTGTCAATAATTTATGGTTTGCTTTTTCAGTTGCTGGAGCAATGTGATTATTCTCCCATGTATACCCATATTTAATAGGTGCAGATAGCTTTGCTAACAACATGCAAGCTTCAGGATCTTTATCTAAATTAATTGCGATGTCATAGCTTGTATTTTCAATGGTATATACCGAGGTAAAGTCCCATTTATAAATAACATCAATTTGTTCTTTTGGAAGAATTGCAGGACTCAAAGTCAACCAAGTAAAATGCACTCCAGGAAATTCGTTTCTAAATCTTTCTAAAAGCGGAGTGGTACGAATAACATCTCCTAATGCCCCTAATTTGATTATTAGGATTCGAGTTTGAATTTTATCGTATTGAGTACACGATGAGCAAACTGCATTTGTTTGTTTATTTGGTAGACAAGGAATTCCTGTTCTGAAATGACTACAATCAAATTTTACGTCGGAAAGATTCATACAAACTGTATCAAAAAATAATTATAAACCCTTCGTCACTTCATCTACCCAAGATTTACCCCACTCTTCTTGTTCTTGTTCAGACCATAAAGTTGGATAAAAGATGCGTTTTTGAAATCTTGGAGGTAAATATTTTTGCCAGTTTGTTCCACCTGTTGCAGCAACATCTACTTTGCCAGTATTCAAATAACGAACAGCTGATTTATAATGAGCTAAAGGCCAATTTACATTGACATTAATATCATTTTGTTTCAATGCAGTTATGATAGAAGGATTTTGTTGGTCTTCTTTCGAAAGCCTTAGATAGCATTGCCATAAATTGGACTGACGTTTTTTCTCTCCTAAAGCAATAAATTGATCTCGGTATCTCTCTTCGAATTCAATTAAAGTCAAGGTTTTCTTACCAGAAGCAATTTCCGTAGCTCCTTCTTTCCAATATATATGTTCAAAAAGTTCCGTAATAGATTCCTCACCCGAGTAATTAGCACGAACATCTTTGTGAACTAAACGAAGAAAATCTGTAGATGAAATTTCAATTTTTCTATATTGCGCAGATTGGAAACCAGATGCAGGAAGTAGAGACATTCTGAATTTCAAGAATTGTTCTCGTTCCATTCCATCAATCATAATTTCAAAACTATGAGTCAATGCCCCAAAATAACGATTAATACGTGTCACTCGGTCCAAGAAAAAATCCGCAGTTATTATTTGACGTTCACTGATTTGATCAAATTCACGTAACGCAAGTTTAAAATATAATTCCGTGATTTGGTGATACATTATGAAAACGACTTCATCTGGGAATTTTGTTCTTGGTTTTTGAAGACTAAGTAAAGTATCTACTTCGATGTAATCCCAGTAAGTTACAGAATCAGCATGTAACAATCCATCTAAATATGCATTAAAATCTTCTCCGATTGCAGCGTATTTCGCTTGAATTTTTTCTAATTTATCTTTAATTTCTTGTGTAATTTCCATAAAAGTGGATTTAAACTTTCAACTTATTTAAAAAAGATGCGGTATACATCATTTCCATTCGCGTATAACATTAAACTTAACAGTAATACAATACCTACATACTGTGCAATTTCCAATACTTTTTGAGGAGCTTCTTTACCTGTAATCATTTCGTATAATAAGAATACTACGTGACCACCATCTAATGCAGGTATTGGTAGTAAGTTCATTATAGCAAGTGCTAAAGAAATCCATGCTGTTCGCATCCAGAAAATTTCCCAATCCCACGTACTTGGAAACATATTTCCCATAGATGCAAAACCACCTAATGATGAGGCCCCTTTTTTAGTGAAAAGGTATTTGAACTGTCCTGTGTAATCACTTAAAGTATTTATTGCTAAATCAATTCCTAAACCAACACTTTCCCCTAATGAAGGTTTGTATTGTTTGATGGAAGAAATGTCTATCATTTCTTGGTTTGTCATAAAACCTAACGTACCTTCTTTTGTAACATTCACGTTTAATTCTAATGTATCTTTCCCCCTAAGAATAGTAGCCGAAATTGTTTTTGATTTATTTAAGAAAAGTTGTTTTTGAATATCATCAAAATAAGATACCTCTTTTCCGTCAATCGTTAAAAATTTATCCCCTTTAATTAGTTTCGCCTTTGCTGCATTTGATTTAGGTACAATTGAATCAATAGTGATTGAACTTGATCTCAAATTCACTAATGGAAAAGCTCCATTTTCAAATAATTCATGACCTATATTCTCAGGAAAATGAATTGTAGCGATTTTTCCATCTGCATGTCTTACTTTAATATTTCTCGCACCACGAAACATAACTTGACTAGTAACTTCTAATACATTTTTAGTTTCTTTACCATCTACTGCAAGTATGTAGTCTCCAGTTTTAAGTCCGTATTTTTCAACGTAAGGATGAACTGAAACACCATGCTTTAAACTAGAAGGTTCTAATCGCTCTACTCCAAAATAAGCAACCACACCAATATAAATAACAAAACCAACTACCACATTCACAAACACCCCTCCTAACATAATAATCAAACGTTGCCATGCTGGTTTGGATCTAAATTCCCAAGATTGTGCTGGTTGTGCTAACTGCTCCTTATCCATGGATTCGTCAACCATACCTGAAATTTTAACGAAACCACCTAAAGGCAACCAACCAATGCCCCATTCTGTATCACCTATTTTCTTTTTAAAAAGGGAGAACCAAGGGTTAAAGAAAAGGTAAAATTTCTCCACACGAGTTTTAAAAAGTTTTGCAGGAATAAAATGTCCAAATTCGTGAAGAATAACAAGTAAGGAAAGTGATAAAATAAATTGAGCGGCTTTAATCCAAATATCCATTTTTTATTTTTTTATATACAAATATACTATTCAACGAGACTAATAAATCTCATTTTGACTGAAATAATCCAATATTGCTTCTTTAATTAGATGTTGTTGTTCTTTGTCTGTTAGAACAGGTAATGGTTTAAGCAGTTTAAAGTGAGGCCAATTTTCTACGTCTCTTGCTTCAAATTGATAATATCCATGTGGTTCAAGCAAAGTACAAACAGCAATATGCAACAAATCTGTTTTTTCTTGTTTTGCAAATTCACGGTAACCCATTCCTAATTCCTGTACGCCAATTAAAAAAAGTATAGCTTGGGTATCAAGACCATCTCCGAAATCTTTTTCTAATTTTTTTGTAAGTTCTTGAAAGCGTAATTCGATATCGTAATCCATATAACAAATTTACACTTTTGAAATCGCAAACGAAATAAAACCCATTTGAAAAGTATATTTTGACACAATTTAACAAATGAAAGTTAGTTTAACAGAGATATTTTTTTGAAATAGAGACATTATTTGTAATTTGGCGCTATCATGATAGCAAAAGACCTAATTACAGAAGAAATTCCACCATTGACACACACTGACACAGGTGAAGTTGCCTTACGTTGGATGGATGAATTTAAAGTTTCTCACTTACCCGTATTAAAAAATGAAAATTTTGTTGGGTTAATTTCGGAATCAGACATTTTGGATAAAATGGATTTGGACCAAACTTTGGATGTATTATTCGATCATTTACCACGTCCTTATGTTTTAGATACAGCTCACATTTATGAAGTTTTGTATAAAGTTTCTGAACATAAAATTTCTGTAGTTCCAATTTTAGACAAAAATGAAAAATATGTTGGATGTACATCTGTTCACGACATATTAGCGATGGTAGCTAGTACTGGAAGTATTCAAGAACATGGTGCAATTTTAGTACTTGAAGTTAATCAAATTGATTATTCTTTAGCTCAAATTTCTCAAATTGTAGAAAGTAATAATGCGCGTATATTGAGTTCCTACATAATGTCTACACCTGATTCTACCAAATTAGAAGTGACTTTAAAAATCAATAAAACGGAATTAGATAGTATCATTCGCACCTTTGAACGTTATGACTATGTAATTAGTGCTTCTTACCAAAAAAGTGATTTTAACGATGATATTCAAGATCGTTATGATTCATTATTGAATTTCCTAAAAATGTAATTGTCATTTATAACAATTATTCTCAGCAATGAAAATCGCGATTTACGGAAGAAAACTTACTCGTCAAAATAGTTTGGTGTTCGAACAAACGCTACGAAGCATTGACATGCTTGGTTGGACCCCTGTGCTTGAGCAAGAACTAAAAGATCAATTAATTAAAAAATGCAATTTAGGTCATGAATTGGATTCCTTTTCAAATCATCATGATTTGAAAACTGGTTTTGATATGGCTTTCAGTATTGGTGGAGATGGGACGTTTATCAAAACAGTTGGCTATATACGTGATAGTGGAGTTCCTATTGTTGGAATAAACACTGGACGTTTAGGATTTTTAGCCAATATTACTCCTGAAAAGATTGATGAAACGATGGGAATGGTTCGTGACAAACGCTATACCTTTCAAAAAAGGTCGTTAATCCGCGTGGAGACCGAAGATAATTTATTTGGAGATGATAATTTGGCATTAAACGAACTTACTTTACACAAAAAAGACACTGCTTCTATGATTACTGTTCATGCAAGTTTGGATGGAAATTATTTAAATTCCTATTGGGCGGATGGATTAATTGTAGGTACACCAACTGGATCAACCGCATACAATTTGAGCTGTGGCGGCCCAATTGTTACTCCTGGATGTCAGATTCATATATTAACTCCAATTGCACCACACAACCTTAATGTTCGTCCTATGGTGGTTCCTGATCACCTTCCAATAAAATTGAGTGTAGAAGGAAGAGAACGTAAATATCTAATTAGTTTAGATGCTAATACAAAAAGTATTCCTCAAGGTTCTGAGGTAACTGTTCACAAAGCTGAATTTATGATTAATGTGGTTCGTTTTGATGATATTAGTTTCTTAGATAACATCCGTAATAAGATGTCGTGGGGAATGGATAAGAGGAATTGATAAAATCAATTTATATCATTCCACCTTTTTTTAACTTCGTTGCTGCTTCTCTCACAAACTAGCTCAAGGCTGTTTTAATAACGTAAAGATAAATATTTATAATTTATTTGGAATTTAACACAGAATCTTCGCGGTCATTGCCAAAAAAAGGTGGAGCCAAAAAAGTCTAAGCCTGAATAAAGTTTACTTGAAAATTACATTTCATTTCACTGTCTGCACCCAAACTCACAAACGCCTTTAGCTAATTTTTTTACAAAAAATTAGAAGGCTGAGTTCAAACAAGGGTTTGACTTCGTTTCATTCCATTTATTTTCTACGTAATCTTTATTAATGGCCATGATTTATGGCTTCGAAATCTTCTATAAATCAAAAACGCCCCGCTTATCAGCGGGGCGTTTTCTTTATATCCTAATGGACAATTTTTATTTTGCAATCATACGTGTGAAGCTAGAAGTTTCACTTACGATTTTTAAGATATATTGACCATTAGCTAAGTGACCTAAGTCCATGTTAATAGCATTAGTGTTAGCATACGAATTAGTAAATAATTCTTTACCAGACATATCTATTACTTGTACTTGGTAATCTTGTACTTTATCTAACTTAACAACGATTTTATCATTGAAAGGATTAGGATAAACATTTACATTCTCTTTCACTTTTTCTACGATGGAAGAAGTTGTTTTAGCTCCATGGTAGAAAGATTGAGATGCTTTTAAGAAATTACCAATTTCTTTTGTTTCATCACAGTACAACTCTAATTTAATAGAGTATATTCCTGAACCAGAATTCAATACATATGCATCTGTTACATATGTAACATTTTCAGCACTATAAACAGCCCAAGTTACTAATAATGAATCTGTAGAAATTGCTTTGTATTCAACAACTTTCACAGAATCGATAGCATTGTAGTTGATAGAACATTCTTTTGTTACAGATGCAGCAACTGTATCACGAACTGTAGTATCCGCACCTGTAGGAGCATTAACCGGAGTATTGTTCTTGATTGTATTCAATGGAGAAGAGATCAAGTAAGATAACTCAACAACTTCGTTTTTAGCATCTTTTACAATTACAGAATATACACCTGGGCAAACACCCGCTCTACTTGCAGAAACTTCTCCATTTGAGTGGTAGAAGGAATATGGAGCATTTCCACTTTCTATAGTAACATTCACTGTACCATCACAAGCACCAGCAGCAGTAACATCTGTAGAAGTCACATAAGCTTTTAATACTTGTTTTTTAGATGGCAACATACGTACTTTACCATTTAAAGTAATGTTACATTCGTTAGCATCTATTACAGTTAATGAATAACCACCAGCGCATAATTTAGCTGCAGTAAACGTAGTATCACCATTAGACCAAGAATACTTGAATGGAGCTTTACCACCTTTAACCGTAGCAGTTAATTTACCTAAACAAGTAGAATCATCTGCGCTGTAATCCTGAACATCAGAAATATAAGCAAAGAAACCTTTACAAGGATCAACAATTGAATCAGAACCTACGAATTTATCGATTTGGTTGATACAGTTGTTTGCATCTTTTACATACAAGCTATAGTTGTCAGAACATACATTAGAAATGTTTTCTGTTTGTGCACCATTACTCCAATTGAAGCTATATGGTTTTTTACCTCCAACTGTGGTAGTCGTAATAGCACCTGTGCATTTATTATCACCAGCTTTGTCATTTTTCACTTCTACTACTTTTGTAAAGAAACCATCACATAAGTTTTTAGTAGAATCGATAAATACTTTACCAGTTAACACGATAGAACACTTGTTAGCATCTTTCACTTCCACTGTATATTCATCTGGACAAAGATCCGTAATAGAAGGAGCTTTACCACCGTTAGACCATGTGAAATCATAAGGAGCCTTACCACCTGCAACAGCTACTTTTAAAGAACCATTACATTTAGCAGCATTTAAACCACTGTGTTCAACACCAGCAATCTTCGCATAGAAGTTTTTACATGGGTTATATACAGTATCCACTCCTACGTGTTTTTCCATAGTAACAGAACAATTGTTACCATCAAAAATAGAAACGCTGTACGAACCTTTACAAACACCTTTTAAATAAGGTTCCGTAGTTCCGTTAGACCATTTGTAAGTATATGGTAATTTACCACCACCAGCATTAGCTAATAAAGCACCTGTACAGATAGTGTCTCCATCTTGGTCATTTTTTACATAAACGTTAGCGAAGAATCCAGCACAAGGATTTTGCACTAAAGAATCACGACCTACATATTTCTCTACTTTAACAGCACATTTCTTAGCATCTGTAATCGTAACTGAGAAGTTACCTTCACATAAACCAGTGATTGCTTTTGTCGTAGCAGCGTTACTCCAAACATACGTATATGGAGCAGTTCCGCCATTTACAGATGCCTCTAAAGCACCATTACAAGCATTTGCTGTTGCTTCTGTGTTTTTCACCAGCACGTTAGCAGTTAAAGTCGTACAGTTATTTGTAACAGCAGCAGAATCTTCTTTGATTTCTTTAGTAACGCTTACTAAACAACCATTTGCGTCAACTGCTTTCAAAGTATATGTACCAGCACAAACGTTAAATAAGAACAAATCTTTGGAACCATTACTCCAGTAGAAGTTATAAGGTTGTTTACCTCCGATTGCATTTGCTAAAATAGCACCTGTACAGTTAGCACCTTTGATTGTGTTTTTAACATTGTTCACATTGATAATGAAACCAGCACAAGTATTCGCTGTAGTTGGATTAACAACAGTATCACCTTTAATTACCGCAGTAAATTGAGTAGAACAATTGTTTTTATCTTTTACTGTTAAAGTATAAGTCCCTTCACATAATTTTTCAATTACGTTTGAGTTACCACCATTTGACCATTTATAATCGTAAGGAGCAGTTCCACCATAGGTTCTAACTTCAGCTATACCAGTACAAATTGTTTCGCCTTTACGAGTATTTTGAACTTTTGCAAGTTCCACTTTAAATCCTAAACATGGATTAGTAACGATAACTGAATCTTGGAAGATAGTTTGCGATAAAGTTGCATAACAGTTGTTAGCATCTTTTACGTTAACCGTATATGTTCCAGCTTTCAATTTTTCATTGAATGGAGTACTCACACCGTTAGACCATTTGAAGAAGAAAGGAGCAGCACCAGCAACGGCATGAACATCAATCATACCTGTTCCGATAGTGTCATTTGCTTTATCATTGATGAATTTAGTCAATTCTACTTTGAAATCTTTACAAGGATTTACACCTGTAGTTTTCAATGTATCAATTAACAATTCTTGTGTCAATTCTACATGACAACCGTTTGCATCTTTCACTTCTAAATGGTGTTTACCACCACAAAGATTAGCTAATTTGTTAGTTGCAGTAGCAGCAGTTACATTGTCCCAAACAAAGTTGAATGGAGCTTTACCACCCATAACTTTTGTTTCGATGAAACCAGTACAATTAGCACTTCCTTGTTTGTTGTTCTCAGCTTTCACTAATACTACTTTGAAAGAATCACATGGATTTGGTCCTTGTGGTTTATCAAAGTGAGGGAAAGTAGTAGAATCTTTCATTGTAGCTTTACAACCAGTTGAAGTTACAATAGAGTATTCAACTATATGTTTTCCGGCTTCGAAAGTACGGTCAAATCCAAACGTAGTATCTGCTAATTTACCATCAAATTTCCAGTTATAGGAAACGATGGTACCTTCTTCGATACGAGAATCATCTTGGAAATGAAATTTCAATCCTGTAGAATCCAAAGGATTCACTTTCATGTGTGCTTCACAAGGTTTGTTATTCAACACTTCAAAAGAAGTAATTGCTGTATACGAACAAGCACCTTTCACATCTACGTATACTTTATGGAATCCAGGAGTAAGAATTGCGCTGTAATTAACAGAACTATTATTTACTTGGTTACCATCCACGTACCAAATGTAATATGCGTTTGCGATTGTAGTAGTAACGTTAAAGTTTACTTTTTGTTTGTTAGCTTGATCCACATTGAATGTCAAGTTAGCATAACAATTAGCAACTCCACCTCCAGTAGTACCAGGGTTATTTACAACAGAGTCATTTTTAACTTGGTAAACTAAAGTAGCATAACAACCTAATGAGTCTTTCACATTAACTGTGTACTGCCCAGCACAAAGTCCTTGAGCAACAGAAGTAGTTTGACCATTATTCCAGCTAAACATGAATGGTGATTTACCACCTTCCGTTTTCGCTTCAATCATACCAGTACATGCAGCAGTTCCAGGTTTGTTGTTTTGGAATTTACCAACTTGTAGACGGAAGTTATCACAAGGATTATTTCCTGTTCCACCACCTTTAACAGAATCGTTAAGGATTTCTTGCGTAGCTTGAGCTGTACAACCGATAGAATCTTTTACGTATACAATGTATTTACCAGCGCATAATTTTTCAGCAACATTAGTTGAGGAACCATTATTCCAGTGGTAAGTATAAGGTAATTTACCTCCATACGCATTTGCTTCCGCTAAACCAACACAAATTGGAGAACCAACTTTATTATTGAACGTTTTTACGATATCCACTTTAAAGAACTGACATGGGTTTGGTTTAGTAGTGTCACTACCATTACCACCACCAGCAGGATTATCAAAATGAGGGAAATCAACACTATCTGCATACGTATCTTTACAACCATTAGATGTAACGATTGATAAGGATGCTACGTGTTTTCCTTTTGTAAATACTTTTTCGATTTCTTTTGTATTTCCAGCAGATGCATTATCAATTTTCCATTCGTATGATACTACATAACCAGAATCAACACGTGAATTATCAAATAAACGATATTTAAATCCTGTAGCATCTAATTGAGATCCTTTGAAATTAGCTTGACATTTTTTACCGTTAGGTGTACCACCGCCATTATTAGCTTCATTTTTAATAATAACGTTTACAGTAAATACACAATTATTAGAATCTTTAACAACTACTGCGTAGTTTCCATCACAAATTCCTTGGATTGTGTTTCCATTGGTAGCAGGAGCATTCGTCCAGTTATACGTAAATGGAGCTTTGCCACCAGATACTTTAATCATAGCATAACCGTTACATTTCGAAGGATCTGTAGAGTTATTGTTATGTATAGCACCAATTGAAGCATTAAAATTAGCACAAGGATTACCTGCTCCTCCACCATTAGGATTATCGAAATGAGGGAAATCTAACGTATCTCTTTGTGTATCTTCACATCCTTTTGATGTAGTAATTGTAAATTCAACATTGTGTTTTCCTTTAGAGAATTCATTGTCAAATTCTTTTAGAGTACTTACTTGTTTACCATCAATTTTCCAAACGTAAGAAACTACATTTCCTGAATCCACGCGTGATTTATCAAATAAATGGAATTTGAAACCTGTAGAATCTAATTGTTTGCCACCTATTTCAGCTTGACATGGTTTACCATTTGAAGGTGTTCCTCCATTGTTTCCTCCATTACCATTCACAATTGGTTGTGATAAAGAAGTAGTACAGTTATTTGAATCTTTTACTGTAACCACATAATTACCTGCACATAAACCTTGTGCTACATTTCCTTTTGCATTTGCAACATTTGACCATGTATATGTAAAAGGAGCTTTACCATTTACTACATTTACTGTGATGTTACCATTACAACTTTTTGGATCAGTAGAAGTGTTATTTTGAAAGTTAGTAACTTTTGCAAAATAGTTTACACAAGGACCATTTCCAGTTCCAACTTCTTTTTTGATGAATTGGCTAACTGTTAAAGAACACTTATTTGAGTCTCTAACTGTTACATAATAGTTACCTTCACAAAGACCTTTCACCATTGGAGCAGTACCTAAGCTGTTAGACCACTCATAAGAATAAGGTGCTTTACCTCCATTACCTTCCGCTTGAAGCATACCATTACAAGTAGAATCTTTAGAGATATTATTTTGGATGAAAGAGAATTTCACATTAAAATTAGCACACAAATTATTTCCACCCGTATTTGTCGAATCTAAACCTACAGTTGCTGAGAATTGAGCAGTACAGTTGTTAGAATCTTTTACATACCCGTTGAAATTTCCAGCACACAATTTATCTGCAACATTTGTTTTACTTGGATTATTTACCCATGTAAAGTTGAATGGTGCTTTTCCACCTTTTGTTACAAGTTGAATAAGACCTGAACATCCATTTGGACTTTTAACGTTGTTTTGAACTTTTGCTACCGCAACAGAAAAACCATCACACACATTAGGAGTTCCACCTGCTTTTGTTGTGTCATTCACAACATTTCCAGAAACGGAAGCAGTACAATTGTTAGAATCTTTAACCGTTACATAATAGTTACCGGCACAAACATTTTGTAATGTTTGACCATTCACATTATTCGCATTTACCCATGTAAAAGTAAACGGAGCTTTACCACCGATAACACCAGCAGTTAACATACCATTACAATTTGGTGTTTTACCAGTATTGTTAACTGTTTGTTTGATGATTGCTTTGAAGCCATCACACACATTAGGAGTTCCTCCAGTAGTATTTGTAGAATCTAATCCAACCGTTGCTGAGAATTGAGCCATACAGTTGTTAGAATCTTTCACATAACCGTTGAAAGTTCCAGCACACAATTTATCGGCAACATTTGTTTTACTTGGGTTGTTTCCCCATGTAAAATTGAATGGTGCTTTACCTCCTTTTGTTGCAAGTTCAATTAAACCTGAACATCCATTAGGACTTTTAACGTTGTTTTGAACTTTTGCTACTGCAACAGAAAAACCATCACACGGATTAGGTGCAACCGTTTTTGTTTTTACAACAAATGTTTCAACGTGTTTTTTCGTCTGTTTATCCACGTACTCAAGGACGTAGTTTCCAGCACATAGTTTTAAAAGATCATTACCTCCTTGTTGTAGGACAGTAACTGAATCTTTTTTCCAAACCCACGAGGTGAGATTTGGCAGAGCAACAGATGAAATCGACGCCGAGCCATCACATTTGCTCTTTGCTGATTCATCACTTGTGGTCACGACGATTTGTGCATTCACGAATGAAAGCATGAAAACGCCAATAAACACAAGAAGAAAACGTGTAATTTGTTTCTTCATAGTTATAAATTATAGGTTAATACACGACGAATGTACAAAAAATATCGATGAAATTAAAATATTTATTCTACGAAGTGTTGAAATAGAATAATTTAGATAGATTTTAAATTATAATTTTTCAGCTACAACAATTGGGAGTTTATGTTGATTGATTTTACCGTTTTCTAAGTCGGTAAGTTGAATACACATAACATAAATTCCAACTGGTGTTTTTTGCTTTTTTTCATCTAAACCATCCCAAATAAATTCACTATGATTAGCGATTAACTGATTGTTTACTAATTTAATAACTTCATTTCCAATGGTAGAATAAATAGAAATAGTAACTAAATTCTCTGTTGTTAAAGAATTAAATTTAAGGGTTAATAAATCTTCGTATCCGTCATTATCGGGAGAAATAATGGAGGAGGAAAGGAATAATACAGAATTTGAATCTGATTGAATACAATGCGAGTTTTGTTTTCCTGGAGTAGCAAAACGAGAAGTTTCTGCAGTTGTGTACCAATTGGATGTAGTATTCGAAGAAAATAGTGGATTTAATTTTTCTAATGATTTTCCTTTTTTATCTGAAATAAGTGGATTATGAAACGATTCTTGGTAGGAAAATTTATCCAATTGAATTGAGTCTAACTTCATAATTACGGTTCCCGAGTCGTTATTCATGGATGGAAGGGACATTTCATAACCATTGGATGTTACAATTTCCGAATAAAAAGCATTTTGCTTTTCGATGGAAGGGGTAAAAAATATAATTTGTTTCGGCTTACATATTAAATTTGAGGTTACGGTTTGAGGTTTTGAAAGTACTCCTTTTTCTAAGTAGTAAAATTTCAACCCTTTTAAATTTAACCATTTATCTGATTTATTATACACTTCTATAAAATCTGCACCATTCGTAAAGGGATTAAAAAGTAGTTCATTTAAAACAATATCTCCTTTCAAAATCGGTTCTGTATTAACGAATGAGCCTTCAACTGTATTTTCTTTTTGCCAACAATCTTGTATTTTTTCCAGCTGAATCGCATATTCCTTAGATTTTGAAATCGATTCTGCTAACGTTATTGTCAGTAAATTTTCATGAAAAACTTTGTTTTTTAAAGTTAATAAAGAATTAAACGTTGTAATACAATTAATTACACTTAAGGAATCCACTGTTTTTGAAAATGAAATTTCTACCAGTGAATCTGAAATAACAGACAGTGAAGTAAGATGTATAGGCGAACTATCGGGTAAGGTATCATACACCGAATTTTTTTCATTGGGCGTACCACCATCTGGATGAGTTGAACCCATCCAGTTTGACGCATCCGAACATGGATGAAAAGGATTTATTCTTTCAAGACTAATACCACCTATTGATTTTCCGTCCATTTTATACCAAGAAAGTTCATAATTCACCTCATCCAACTGATTTCCTAAGGTATCCAATAAGATGATTTTATCTCCCGAATTATTAAGGCTTGGAAATGAGGTTACGCCTACAGCTGGATTTAAAAATGGGAGTCCACTTGTACTGCATAACACTTTGTATTCATGAGGTCCTAACCAAGCGGATGCAATTTTTCCTTTGCTCGTTCCATCTGTTAACATCCAATTTTCGAGGTTAAAATACTTGTTGCTTTTGTTGTAGATTTCGATGTATTCGATTTCAGGCAACCCGACTACAGGGCTAGGATTACTCATGATTTCATTGATGATTACCTCTCCTTTTTCTGGTTTTTCGGCGATGATGTAATACACGTTTTTTGTTTCTGGAAGCATCACATTTCCAGATAAATCGGCAATTTGACTAATGTTAATCGTATAATTTGTCGCGTTTTGAAGGGGTGCATCAAGTTCGAGTATGACACATGAAGTTGCATTTATAATGCGATTGGCATTCAAAATTGAATAATTCGAATTTACAAACGTAAAATTTTCAGGGACATTCGCGCTGATAGAATCAATCGTTTCCGAAAAGGTTAACTTCAGGTGTTTGTTGTCGAGCACTTGTATTTGTTGACAAGTAGGTGGGGTTTTATCGACAATCTTGGGTCCTAGGTAAAAATTATCGTAATAAAACTTGGTCGCATAGGTCTTCGTAAATTGACAATACACGCCCGAATATTTTCCTGACACTTGGAAATTATCGATTGCTGAAGATTCGAGCGTATAATTTTCACCACCATTAAAATCCGAGTAGATTTTCCATTCTCCAGATGACTCTCGAACGACTTTAATCGAAGCGATAAAATTGGTCGAAATAGCCCCGATTGTTCCAGCGCAAATTTGCGTAGAAATACTATTTTTTCGCTTAAAAAGTCGAATTGCATCATTTGTACCTGTTTCTCCGAACTGAAGGTAATACCCATCCGGATTCGACTTTAAATCTAACATATTGGTAATCAGATAAAAACGCGAAAAATTATTACTCGAAGGAGAGAAGGAATGTTTCATCCAGAAGTGCCATTCGACCGAATTTTGAAAATCGAGCTTGCTTTCGAGTGCCAAAAAAATAGAATCCGAAGTAGTGCTTTTAGAGTGTAATTGAAAGGAATTATTGACCTCAAATTTGGTGTCTGAACCTATCCAATTCGGATTTAATGTAAAATTTCCGTCTGAAAATCCGTCTGTAATTTGTGCATAATCAATTAAATACAAAAAAGAACAGAAAAATAATATAAAGTAACGCATAAACTAAATCAATGGTATTAAAAAATTGTAATTTTGAATCACATCTATTAAAGTTAAGAAAAATGAGAGTAGCAGTAGTCGGCGCAACAGGTATGGTGGGTAATGTAATGCTTCAAGTATTACGTGAACAAAGTTTTCCAATCACCGAATTAATTCCAGTAGCATCTGAAAAATCAGTGGGTCAAAAAATTGATTTTGGGGGTATGGAATGTACCGTTGTTGGTTTGGCTACCGCAGTATCGATGAAACCAGATTTGGCTATTTTTTCAGCTGGAGGAGATACCTCGTTGGAATGGGCTCCAAAATTTGCAGAAGTTGGAACATTTGTGATTGACAATAGTTCTGCTTGGCGTATGGATCCTACGAAATGTTTGATTGTTCCGGAAATTAATGGAGATATCTTAACTTCTGAAGATAAAATCATCGCGAATCCAAATTGTAGTACCATACAAATGGTATTAGCTTTGGCTCCTTTACACCGTAAATACAAAATCAAACGTGTGATTGTTTCTACGTATCAATCCATTACAGGAACAGGTGTAAAAGCGGTTACCCAAATGGAAAATGAACGTGCAGGAATTTCAGGCGAAATGGCGTATGCATATCCAATCGACAAAAACTGTATCCCTCATTGTGATTCATTTACCGAAAACGGTTACACAAAAGAAGAGTTGAAGTTGATGAATGAGCCTAAAAAAATCTTAGATCCAAGCATTCAAGTGACTGCGACTGCGGTGCGTGTGCCCGTAGTTGGTGGACATTCAGAAGCGGTGAATATTGAATTTGAAAACGATTTCGAATTAGCAGACGTGCGTAAAATCTTACATGAAACTTCTGGAATTACTTTGAAAGATGATCCAACAACGAATAGCTACCCGATGCCGAAATACGCAGAAGGGAAAGACGATGTATTTGTGGGAAGAATTAGAAGGGATGAATCGCAAGCGAATACCTTGAATATGTGGATTGTGGCGGATAATTTACGTAAAGGAGCAGCGACGAATGCGGTACAGATTGCTCAATTATTGATTAAGAAAGGAATATTGTAGTGACCTTTCCTTTCGACAGACTCAAGGTAAACTAGACTCAAGGTATACTAGCCTCAGGGACCGATGAGATGGGTGATTCGCGTAGCTCATGGGGAACCATATAAGGCATATAAGGAAGAAATTGAGATTAATAATCATCGATATAGTATAAATGGAAGATCCAAAAATTATAGCATATAAAGCGATGTATAATTTCTTAGAGGAGTATTATCTAAGGACAAAATCTGATGATATAGGTTCTCTTTTAGGAGATATAAGTCTTTTAACTGATGGGACAAGCGCTGATCCTGCTGTGAAAAATGATTGGAATAAAGCCTATGATAAAGCAATTAATAATTCAAACGACGATTACCTTTTGAAATTTATTGATTAACTAAAGCAGCATGAAAATTTATACTTTATCTGTTTTAGGAATAGTACTTGTTTTATTTTCATTTATTAAAAAAGACAGACCAATTTTAGTTACTTACTCTTTTTCCGATTGCCTAACTAATTCTAATGTAGATAGTAGATTAATTGATTCTAGTTTAACTAACGAAAAATTACATTTAAAATTAGGAATTTGGCTTAATTGTAGTGTAAAAAAAACTTCAAAAATTGAAAGTGAATTTATTGATGATACTTTAAAAATAATTATACAAGAATCACAATATAAAATAGATACTATAAAAAATAAACATGGTTATACCATTAAAACATCAATTAAAATTTCACATTGTAATTGTTTTTTTAACTTGGATTTAGATTTCGATGGTGTGTTACACTATCCCAAATACATATTGATAAATAGAAATACATTAAAAGAAAACAACGATAAAAAAGGTTCGATAATAATTGAACGTGTTCAATTAAACTAAAATAGGTATCATTTGAAGATTACCTTCATATTGTTCAGCAGCCAATGAAAACTTATTAAGCAAAATAACCTCATTAGAAGACAATGCTTTAAAGCCTCCGTTATTTATACTTTTTTGAAGAAGTACTTCTATTTGAAATAGAATTTTATTGTATTCTTTTTGAGACATCATAAATTTTTAAAATCAATAAACTAAAATTAATCAATCAACTTATACATTTTAAAGTTTACATATTTTATTTCAAAGATGAATTTT
>CANGOF010000041.1 GCA_947455515.1 Flavobacteriia bacterium | reverse complement strand
TCCAAGGTTTGTACTCGTTTGAAGTGAGGAATAACGCAATTTTTACCCAAAGAAGTTAAGTCCGCAATTAAGAATAAAGGATTCGTTCCATCTAAAAATAAATCCTCGTTTGGTTGAAAAATAACTTGTACGGTTCTTAAAGCGTTATTCTCCATCGTCATTGCAGAAGCAACGTTTGCATTTGTTGATGTAGACTCTTTTTGAATAAACGTATGAATTTTTTTAATTAATTCTTGGTGATTCTCTACATTCTTTGGGTCTTGCAATTCCGAATCATGAATGATACGATTTAGGTGGTCGAAGGAAGCCAAGGTCGTATTTAATATTTCCTTGGATAAATTCATTTCTCCTTGTCTAATCTTGTCGTAGATGGTTTCCAAATCATGCACAAATTCTGCGATTTTTGTCAAACCAAACATACTACTATTCCCTTTCAGGGTATGCATGACACGGAAAACTTGCTCAATGTTCGAATTATCGTTTGGATTATCTTCCAATGACAATAAGGAAGACTCCAAATTTTCTAACAGTTCATTCGCTTCTTGAATGTATGTATCTTTCATTTCTTCCATATCAGCGTATTACTTTTTTAACAACTGCAAGTAATTTCTCTTTCACAAATGGTTTGATAATCCAACCCGTTGCACCCTCTTGTTTAGCCTCTAATTTTTTCGCTTCTTGTGATTCCGTGGTAAGAATTAAGATTGGTAAATATTTATATTTATCTATTTTTCTAACCTCTTTTAAAAATGAAATCCCATTCATGTTGGGCATATTTAAATCCGAGATTATCAAATTGACATTTGTATTTTCTAATAAAACTTTTAGTCCATCTTGTCCATCGATGCCGGTGAATACGTTGTACCCTTCACTTTGCAAAGCGATGGAAACCACTTCACGGATGCTTTCAGAATCGTCGACTATTAATATGTTTTTTTTCATGATTTATTTTATAAATTATGGATGATGGGAGGGGGATAGGGAGATGTTGTAATACAATATCTGTGCGTGTAGAGAGATGTTGTAATACAATATCTGTGCGTGTAGAGAGATGTTGTAATACAACATCTCTACTACACGGCGGTTTTTTGGGTTTGAAATTCTGTAAAACCACACAAATTCAATAATTTTCTATCTTCTTTTGAAAATTCAGCGTTGATGTATATAAATTTATTTTGCGGATAATAATTTACACGAATTGTATGGAACAATTGAATAACCGTCAAATCTATCTCCGTAACATTCGTTAAGGTGATATCTACGTGATCAAAAGAAGCAAATACTTGATCCACTTGTTTATGCAATAATTCCACATTACTAATCGTAAGATTTCCTTCGATTGTAATTAATATCTTTTTCTGTGTTTTTCGTCTGGAAGGCGTAAACTTGATACTTATGTCTTCGTTTACAATATCTACAAATGCAGGAGTAGTCTCTAAATTCACCTCTGGTTTTGGTTCCACTACGACAGATTCAGGAACACTTACAATGGTAGGTTCTTCTTGTGTTTTTTCGATACTTTGAGGTATTTCAACGATACTTTTTTCAACGGTACTTTCCGTAGGAATAAGTCTGTCAATTTTCATGTTCGATCCTAATGCCATATTCTTTAAATTCTTGTGAATAATTCCTTTGCTAAATTCAAGTAATCTACTGCACCATTGGAGGTTGGCGCATATTTTAAGACACTTTTCCCATGTGAAGGAGCTTCGCACACCTTTACATTATTTCTTATATACGTTTCAAAAAGCGGTAAATCAAAACTTTCTTTCATGAAGTTGAGTACTTCCTGCGCTATTTTTTTTCTGCTATCGTATTGCACTGCAACAACCCCTAAAAAGCGTAAAGAAGAGTTGAAATGTTGGGTTACATCCACGATCGTTTTATTAATCTGATTCAATCCTTGCATGCTCAACACATCCAATAATACCGTTGAAATAACACTATCTGAAGCAGCAAGTGCATTTATGGTAAGTAAGGAGCGAGAAGGGGGACAATCAATCAACACAAAATCATATCCGCTTTGAATATTTTGCAAGGTGTTTTTTAATACAAAAACACGGTTATCCACGGATTGTAGGGTTAACTCGATATCGGACAAATGCATATTAGAAGCAACGATGTCTATTCCTTCTTTTTGAATGATTACTTCTTCTACTTGTTTGGTTCCTTGCAATACCTCTGAAATTCCTAGCACGTTTGCATCAATCCCTATGGAGTAAGAAAGATTGCCCTGAGGATCAAAATCTATCACTAATACTTTTTTATTGCAAGCTACTAGGGCAGCCGCAAGATTTACCACGGTCGTAGTTTTTCCAGTTCCTCCTTTATGGTTTACAACAGAAAGTATCATATTCCTACTATTTTATTGGATAAAGTTGAGATAAATAGCCTTGTGGTTTCCCCATTTCATTCATAATAGGAGCTACAAGCATCTCAAACCAACTGAATGAACCATCTTTCATTTTAATTTTGATTTTATCTTTTACTTTTAAACCAGCAGCAACAGATTCCCACATTTTATCTATTAATACACCATCTTCATCCTCCGGTCTAAGTAGGTTAAATTCTTTAAATAACAACTCTTTCAACCCATAATTGGTAACCTTCATGAAATGATCGTTCACATAGGTCATGTTGCCCTTCAGATTAAATTTAGCCACCAAAGCAACAGAATCTACCAATTCTTTTTGCACTTCCATTTCACGTTGCACAATACCCATTTCCTCTTGCGCAGCCATCATCATTTCCATGTTAGTGCGAATCTCTTCTTCCTGTTTTTTGGATTGCGCTAGGATTTCTTGAAGTTCAATTTCTTTCTTTTTTTGCGACGTAATGTTCAAAGCAAATTTCATCACTTTGACTACACTTCCTTGCTCATCTTTCAAAGGATTGTAAATTGCATTTAACCATACTACTTCTCCATGGTGGTCTAGTCGTTGTATTTCTCCTTGAAATGGAATTCCTTGGGCTAAATTCGGCCAAAAAGCTTGGTATTCCTCTGTGTTTCGTTCGTCTTCTAACACAAATATGCGGTGATTTTTACCAACGATATCTGTTAATTCACACTTCATGGTATCTAAGAAATTTTGATTTGCAGTTATCACCTCACCAGTAGGTGTGAACTCAATAGTCGCCAAGGTTGCATTGATCCCTTCTATTACCCCTACTTGCTCTGCAGATTTTGCATCAAATTCTTTTTGAAGCGCATTTTTATCTTCCACCATCTTACGTTGCATACGCTCCATTTCGGCTTGAGTCGCTTGCATTTCTTCCATGTTTTGGCGAATTTCTTCTTCTTGCGCCTTCATGTTTTGCTCCGCTTCCTGGGAAGCGATTAACAATTTTCGTGTGCGGTCGTTTGTTTTCGCAGAGTCTACGGTAGAAGCAATAGTCTCAGATAATTTTACGATAAATTCTTTCTCGTGTTTTTGCATTTCAGAGAAAGTCGCGATTTCCAACATCCCTAATACTCTCTCATTAATCATTAAAGGAACGATAAAGACACAGGTAGGTGTAGCCTCCCCCATTCCTGATGTAATATTGACAAAATCTGTTGGAATTTCCGTAAAATAAAGTGGTTCTTTATCAAACCAAGCTTGTCCAACTAAGCCTTGTTTGAATTTGATTTCTTTTTTCTCTTCTAAATAACGTTGTTTACCATAGGCATACACTGCTTGCACTTCCATAAATGGTTCGTCTTGTTCATCATTTACAACATACAAATACCCTTGGTTCGCATTTACATATCGAATTAAATTAGATAATATGTTATTATAAAACACTTCAATGTCTTGAATATCTCGTGTAATATCGACAAATTTAGCCAAGCCTTCAGAAGTCCAATTACGTTTTCTATCCTCTTCTACGTTTGCTTTAATTGCATCTGTCATACTATGCAAAGACTCGTAAATTTCCCCGTTATTATGAAAAATATCCACTTCGACTTCAAAATTTCCTTTTCCTACTTCTGATACAAATTGTTTGACATTAGTTAGGTTGTCAACTACAGTATTTAAAGAACGAAGCATTTGGGCCGTTTCGTCTTTCCCTTCCACTTCGAAAGTTTCTGTTATTTCCCCAGAAGATATTTTACCAAGTACTTCTTCGGTAAGCAATATTGGTTTTTCAATTAATTTGGATACGTATAGACTTAAGGTCAAGGCAACAATAGCTACCGTTATGCCAAGAAAAAATAAAATCCATTGTATCTGATGTGTATATTCCGTTAACTGATTTTGTTGTTTTGTATATTCCCTGGATATAGCTAGATTTAACATCTCCATCTTTCTCGCCAGCTGATCAAACGTTTTTTTGTATAAACGCATTTGGATTTTTCCTTGGACTGATGCTAAACTAAAGTCACTGTACAAACCCTCCTGAAAGATATTTGAGCTAACGTGTATAAATGAAATTAATTGACCATTTAGATTAAACACCTGTTTTTTAATATTTCGATCTATTTTTAAATGGGTTAATCGATTTAGTGATGTTTTGAAAATTGCAATATGTTTGTAATAATCGGAGAGTACTTCCTTTGTTACATTAGAGTCATTTTTTTTGGTTAAAAAAGCGTTGTATACATCTGCACGAAGTGCATCGTGCATTCTATCGGCAGTTAATTGAAAGGAAGTTGCATTTCCTAACAGTACAATATCCTGCTTCATTTCATCCACCTTATTTAAGGACTGATGGGAAATAATGGTCATCAATGCCGTAAAAAACACATTAATACTAATGATTAACAAAATCTTTTTACGTACACGTAAATTTTTAATCCAATTTCTCATTTGCAACTATTTTGTTTAAATAAATCGTAAAATATATAAACACATACATTCTGATTATCAAACAAATATAATATACGTACATTAAACAAAAAAATAAAAAGTAAGTAATTTATCGTATTATTTTACTAAGTACGGTATAGTATTGAAAAACAATAAGTTACTTTACGTAGTTTAAATACGTATGTAAAAAAAATTAAGCTGAAAATTAAGCTAAAAACAAGGTGAAGAAATAGGACGAATTCAATATTTGCTTTTAAATCACTGTATTTATAAAGAACTTTTTTGAAAAATATATTTATTTTCAAAAGACTCCTTCATATTTTTAAAATCGATCGTCCAAGCTAAATTTTCATTTTTTCCTAGGCAGAAATAGGCATCCTTTTTTAAGCAGCTATATATTTTGGAAAAAATACGTTCTTGGAGTGGCATCATGAAATAGATGAGAACATTTCGCGAAAAGATCAAATCGCAATTCTGAACACCCACATCTTGAATGATATCCAGGTAGGAAAAAGTCACTTTATCACGCACATTTTGATGGAATTGGAAGTAATGATCTCCCAAGGATTCTCCATAATCAAACAGTGATTTTTTACCGCCTGAAGCGATATACTGCTGGTTATACTTGTTCATGAATTTCATTTCGTAAATCCCTGAACGAGCGACTTCTAAACAGGAAGTATTTACGTCCGTTCCTATTAATTCTAGTTGACTATCCAACCCTGCTTCCATCGCTAAAATCAAGAACGAATAAACTTCTTCTCCCGAAGAACATCCATTGTGCCAAACTTTAATTGGTTGATTCGATTGTAATTTAGGAATTACCTCTTGGCTAATCGATTTCCAACAATCTACGTCTCGAAACATTTCCGTTGTGTTGACGGTTAGTTCATTCAATAGCATTGGAAAAATGGATGGATCGTTTTTTAACAAATCTGAAAATTCCTCGAGATTTCGTAAATGAAAAAGCAATAAAATACGATGAATTCTTCTTCTAAGTGTTGCTGTACTATATTCACGAAGGTCAAACTGAAATTGCTCCTCAATTTGATTGAGAAGAGGATGAATATCATTCAATGCAATTTCAATAAACATGGTACTTTCGATTTCTGTTTTTTGTAATATATAAAGTTACTTGAAACAGGTTCGAATTAAAATACCTTAGAATACGTAATGTTTTTTAATAAGAAAATGAGTAATATTTCGTAGAAGTACTTAAACTAAATTATTGTTTCGCACGTAATTAATAAGTTCAATGGTAGAATGTACATTAAACTTATTCATGATGTTGGAACGGTGCTTATCTACCGTACGCGAAGAGATGAATAAACGCTCACCGATGGCCTTTGCAGAATGTCCTTCCATGGCTAAAAGTAAGATATCTCTTTCTCGAGCAGTTAATAATTTATCTTCTTTATTTTTTGCAACTTTTTTACCTCCAATAAAACTTTTTAATAAAACATTGGATACATTATTTGCAAAGTAGGTTTCCCCATCTGCAATTTTATTGACTGCTAAAAACAATTCATCGCGTTCACAATCTTTCAATAGGAAACCACTGGCACCTACTTTGATTGCTTTCATAAAATACTCGTTATTGTTATGCATGGAAAGAAACAAAACTGGTGTTTTCATTCCTTTGGATTTCAGTTGTTCACACAAATCAATTCCATTCATTTTTGGCATATAAATATCCAATAACAGGACATCTACGTCATTATTTTCAAGCATGCCAATTGCTTCGTCTCCATCACCAGCTTCTGCAACCACTTCAAAACGATCGGAGGAATTTAATAACATCTTAAATCCTTCGCGAACGATCGTATGGTCATCTACTAATGCAATTTTAATTTTATTCATAGTAATTTTTCTTCCTGTTTGAAAACCAAACATGGATATTTCAAATTTACTACAACTCTCGCGTTATTATTGAAAAACCTTTACGTATTTTATTAATTAAAATTACGTAAAAATCAGATTTTCAGCTAAATTTACTGATTATTTAATGGAGAAGCTAGGTAATTTAATAGATCAATCACATTATGTACCCCCACTTTTTCCATCATGTTTGCACGGTGTTTATCTACCGTACGTGGAGAAATAAACAAGGTATTAGCGATGGACTTTGTGGTTTCTCCTGCTTTTAATAAGTTCACAATTTGTTTTTCACGTTTTGTAAATCCATTGTAGACTAAGGTTGGCTGTTGGTCTTCATAAGCGTATTTTTCCAACATAGCCAAGGTAATTGCTTCGCCAAAATACGTACCTCCATTTAACACCTTATGTATCGCGAAAAACAACTCTGACTTGTCGCAATCTTTCACCAAATATCCTGATGCACCGGCGTTATATGCTTTTAATAGGTATTCCTTATTGTTGTGCATGGACAAGATAATCACGGGTATTTTAATTCCATTTTCCTTCACTTTTTTGCACAAATCGATACCACTCATTTCTGGCATGGTAATATCTGTAATAATTAAGTCTAAATTATTTCCTGTAATCAATTCTAAAGCATGTTCGCCAGTAACCGCTTCTAAGCACACGTCAAATTGAGGATCAGAATGTAATAAAGATTTGAACCCCTCACGTACAATATTATGATCATCAATTAAGCCTATTCTTATTTTCTTCATTTAATAAATTATTTCATTTTATTATTTTCGACCAACTCACAACTTCCATGTTACTAGGTAGATCCCCCCCCCCCCCCGGATATTTTACAGGGGTTAAAACTACCAAAGGTGAATCATTTAAAGGAATTTTAATTTGAATATCACACCCGTTTTCTTGTGTTTGATTAATTAAAAATTGTCCATTTAACAATTCTGTTCTTTCTTTCATATTAACAATTCCTGAACCTGAACCAAAAACGTCTTTTCTAAAATTTGAACCATTATCTGTAATTTTCAAATAAATGATTTCGTTTTTGTTGCTTAATTCAATGGTACATTTTGTAGCATTTGAATGTTTCGAAATGTTTGAAAATGCTTCTTGTACAATACGAAATAACGTTATTTTTATATCTGAAGGAAGATCTGAGTTAAAATCCTTTTCTTTAAACAATACTTTAATCCCTTTTACATTGGAAAAATCCTCCGCAAGTATACGTATAGCAGAGGCAATTCCAAAATCTTCTAAGGCGCTTGGCATCAAATCTTGGGATATTTTTCTGGTTTCGAAAATGGTGTTTTTTATGTCTTTTTTAATCTCTAAAATATATTTCAAAATATCTTCTGAATTTACCGCTTTTTCATCGATCATTTCCACCTTTAATTTGATCGCGGTCAACATTTGTCCTAAACCATCATGTAATTCTCTCGATAAGCGCTTACGTTCATTTTCTTGTCCTGTTAACACAGAAGAAATACGTATACGCTCTTCTTTCATTTGCACATTTTTTTCAATTAGATCCAAGGTTCGCTCTTCGATTTCTAATTTGTTTTTAATTTGATCGCTTTGTAACTGGACTAATTCTCGATTTAATTTGTCCATTTTATACTGTTCGGTCAAATTTTGAATGGTACCACTAATTTTACTTACTGCTCCAGATTTACTTCGAACTATTTCTACGGTTGTGTGTACTGGAATAATTTCACCAAGCGTATTCACCAAACGATACATTAAACTAAATGATTTTTCTTTCCGAATCTTCTCTTTAAAAATGGCATTTACATACTCATAATCCTCGTTTGAAATATATTGTCTGAAATCAAAACGCGAAATATCGGTGTCTTGTGGTATTTGAAATAGTTCATAGAGGTAATCAGAAAAAAAGTATTCTTTGGTAGTGAAATTTCGTTCAAAACTACCTGTTTTTGCGATGGATTGGGCATTTTTCAAAAACAAACGGTTTCGTACTATTTTCTTTTCATCTTCCATTTTCTCTGTACGATCTTTCGCCATAGTAATGACATACTCTACCTCACGAAAAGTATAGAGTCTTTCAGTTACTTCTAAAATTGTAGCTTTCCCAAAATCATCTTTAGATTCCCTAACATAGCTCGCGGATTCTTGCTCTTTTAGTGTTGTCACTTTTTCCATCCAACCCTTATCGGATTCTATCCAATTGGTATCAAATACATTTAAAGATCGTTGGGCCTTACTTGGTCGTAATAATGTTTTCGCTGCTTTGTTCAGATAAATAATATCTCCATCTTTTTCTGTAACAAAGAAAATATCTAACGTATGATCTACCATTTCAAATAAAACATAAAGCAATTCTTTTTCTCTGTGTGCATTCGTAATATTAGATATGGTACCTATAAAGGAAGCTACTTTTCCATTTTCACGAATGGGAGTGATACGTGCTTGGATCCATCTTTCACCCTCCGAAACGTTAATCCGAAAATCTGCAGAAAAATTGCTTTTTTCTTCTACAAACGCATCCCATTTTTTGATTAATTTATCCTTGTCAGATTCAATTACGGTCATTAACCATTCTTTGCTAGCGTTCTCTAATCCTAATATATTTGTTGCTTTCGGATTTGTGTAAACACACTCCCCTTTTAAATTGAAAAAAAGAATTCCTACTGGAGCAGCATCATGTATCGCTAAGGTTTGTTCTTCAGAGTTATGAATTTTTAAATCTAAATTTTGCAATAACTCAAAATTGGTTTCTAATACCTGTTGATTTTCACTAAATTCTTCGGTTAATGCTAGGTTTTGATTCAGAATATCAATCATCTCTTTCTGAGTATCCAAATTTACTCCTATTAACTCTTGAATTCGTGAATCAGATGCCTGAAAAATCTTCATGTAACTATCTAAAATAAAATAGATAAAGATATAGGAAAGCACATTGGACAAAATAGTGAATAGGACCGTATTCTCTTGATTTTGGTAGAAAGAAGATACTAAGGGTAATTCCTTTCCAAATGGAATTATTACACTTAACGCAATGGTCAAGCCCATGATGATTAACCCTGCTTTTTTTTCTAAGGTAAAAAACGCAAACAAAATATGGACTAAAAACCACGTAAATAATCGCGCATCAATTACTCCGTTCGAAAAAACAACGATAGACAAGGTATTACTAAGTAATCCCAAGCATATGTAAACAATCGAAGCCATTTTATACGAATGTGAACTACGCAATAAAAACAAGGGAATGATAGCACCAAGCAATCCAAGTGTACTCACGAAAATCTGAGAAAGATTGAGCTTTATACAGAAAAAAGGGTATGAAAAAGCTAATATTAAACTATATATAAACAAATATTGGAATACCAAGGCAGACCTACGGTTCTCAATAACTGAGTCCGATTCTGGTATGTTTTTAATAAACCAATTTTTTGTTTTAGTGATCATTTTAGATACGTAATTGTGTGCAAAAAAAATAATTATAATTAAATTTTACAAAAATAAACAGTTAATTCATAATCTATTATGCTATCCTTTTCATTTTGATAAGTAAAATTACTTATAAATATTTGATTAATCTATTAAACTTGAAAAGGAATCAAATTTAATTTTCAATTAATAGCTAAACAACTAACCATTAAAATGATTTCCAAGCGATTGAAAACAGTGAACCGCTCCATCGCAGACCTGATCGTGAAGATTTGGGTTTTCATCTCCCCAATGGTCCAATTCCATTTTACACGCTTGCCACATAGCCACCGTTGCTTCCGCGTAGTGCGTATAAAAATGCGTTGTATTCTCTAAACAAAAATCAAACTTCATTAACTGTTTTACAATATGCATTGCCCCCATAGTGGAGCCTTCGATAACGTATAAAGAGGAAATTAAACTCAATGGATTCTGTACATCGAAGTCATTTGCAAGCAACTTTTTGCCAGCCCCACTCGAATTCGTAAGATGGTAAAATTTTCCTAAATTATCTATGTCCAATTTTAAACGGTAGGTTTTACCTCTTTGGTTTATGGTTGAAAAAATCAAATTGGATTCCGCATGTTTTTGCCAAGATGCTTCGATTGGGGTAAGGAAGGATTTCCATAAACACAAAATATGCACATATTCCTCGACTGTTAAATCGGTAGATAGTAGTCGTTTAAAGTAATGAGACTTCTCAATTTCTTTGTGTGCATTTTGTGTGGCTATTTTTAACTTTTCAGATAACTTCATAGAATTTTGAAATGGTTATGTTCTAAAAATTGATTCAACCAAGCTTCATTTTCGCCCTTGATAATTGATTTTGCTGGAGAATGTGAAACATGGTGTTTTTTATATTCAGCGACAGAAACATGATCCTTCACCTGTTCAAAAACTGGTAATTTTTGACCGTTTATATATTCTAGCATAAACATAGAGAAATACGAATCTACAATTGTCTCCACTTTATGCACCTCCGAAGCATTACAGGTCGCGTAAATAGCGTAAGGCGATTGAATGTCGGTAAACCAGTCAGGTCGGTCATTTAATTGTTCTAAAAGGTCTTGGTTTTTCGTGTATAAAGAAGAAAAATAGGTATCTATTAATGGTTTGCTGAGCAAAGTGACGGGCTCCACATCTACAATACAACGATGAATTTTATCCATCACCAACACGAGTTCTACCACAAAAATTGGAAAAAGTGATGTGTCGTTTGTAGGGAAAATGATAAGCGTTGTAATGTCGATTTGCTCGTTTTGAAAGCGCGCGAAGCGCATGCATGCATTTCCATCTTTACTTACCCAACCTCTACTTGTGACAACTATTACCTTTTTTTCTTGAACAAGGGTGTAGTTACGGTATTGCTCTTCTCTTTTTTCTTCTCTCCACTGGAATGCGACCTCGGATGGCTCGAAGATTGAGTCTAGCACAAAATCAAATACTTTTTTCACTAGTTAGAAAGAAAAAAATTAAGAATTCTGCACTAATTTTAAGGCAATTATAGGCGCTTGTTTTGCATCTAAAGCGACGCCATCCGCTCCAATTTTTTCTGCTAATGAATTATCTCTTAAAAAAGGATAACCACCAACTAATATTTTAATGGTTGGGAAAATATTTTTCACTTTTTGAATGATTTCAATCACATTTTTAACATGTGGTGTCAATGTAACCGATAGTGCTAATAAATCTGGTTGGTTATCTTTAATGGCAAGGATAATGGCTTCCATCGGCGCATTTGCACCCAAGTAATACGTATCCCAACCTTCCATTTCTAGGAAATCATTTACAATTCGTATCCCTAATTCATGTTGTTCAGTACCTACACAGGTAGCAATCACTTTTTTACCAATTAATTTTTCTGGAACAATACGTGCGGTAAGCATTGCCATGAAGGTTTGCGTTGCAGCTGTACAGTAGTGTTCTTGTGCAATGGTAATACGATTCAATTCCCACAATCTACCTAATTCATATTGGGTCGCTTGAAAAACATCAAGGAATATTTCACGAATATCCATTCCTCCATCCGCTAACTCAAGTATGTAATTCTTAGCCAAATTTCGTTCTTTTAGAAGGAGAAGCTCTAAGTATTTTTTGGATTCTTCAGTAATGGTAAACGCGATTTCAGAAGTTGCTGAAACGACATTTCCATCTAATAACATTTGGATACCACGATCCAAAAACGCTACTTCTTTTTTCTGATTATTTACATGAAAAACAGTACGTAAAGTGACCAAAAAGCGAATTAAGGTACTTGTGTCAATGTGCAAAGCGTTTAACATTGTTTTTGCCCAAGCGATGTATTCCGTAAATAAAATAATACTATCCGTTTCGATCGATTGTTTTAAAAATTCTAAATGTTTTTCCGCGTCATTATAAATATAACTTCTGTATTCAGGCTTAGAATGTTTCTCAACCGTTTGAAAAAGTTCAATATGCAGGTCGGTGCAAAGCCCTATTTCTTCTATTTTGTTATTTACTTTTAGCTTCTCTTTTAAGTCGCTATGAACCAAAAAATGTTTTGGTTCAATTTCTAACAAACAATTTTCAAGCAGAGAAAAAGGTAAATTTACTGCTTCAAAATAATTCTCCAACCAATAAATAAATACTGGCAATTGCTTGGACTGATGTGAGAAAAAAGTAAGTAAGAGATTTAGTTCTAATGTTAAATCCCAATTATTCTTCACAGAATATTCTGTTTTTATTTTATGGTTTAATAATTGATTTAATTGATTCGGCATGTTATTCCTTAATTATACCCCACTTTTCGATTAGTAAATTCAACTCAAAAAGTTGGGATTGTATTTCTTCTAATTCTCCTTGCTTCGTAAATACCGCTTGTTGGTAATCCTTAATTATTAATTCTGTGGAACATTTAATTTCATCGTATATAATCAAAAGTTCTTCCTTTAATTCGTTATCCTTTTTAAGTAATAATTTGATTTTATGCTCTTGTTCGTTTAATTGTTTTTCAAAGATACGACTCGAAGAAATCACTTGGTTTTTTAATAATCTATTTTCATTTTGCAAGCTTAAAATAAATGCCTTATCACTTTCTGGATCTCTCTGTACAGCGTGCTTTATGTTTTCTTTGATGGATGAACGAAGTAATAAACTCTGTGAATTATTAATTGCACTTAATTCATCGATGATTTTTTGATTGTTGTCGTGTGCAGAATATCCAAAAATTTGAATTTCTTTATTTCTTTTTATACCAGACACTACTAGTGCTATAAGCATGTCTTCAAAACAAAAATTTATTTCCCAGTTAAGTGCAATTCCTTTATTCTCAATTTCTTGATAAAAAGTAAGGATTTTAGGAATGCTAAATGAGTCCACGAAGGGAAATAAAGAGTTGCCAATAGTTAATTGAGAAGAGGTGTCTAAAGTGATCTCTTGCACAATTCCTTTTTCGTTACAAACTAAGGCAAATTCCATTTAAAAAAGGTAATGATTAACTATTTAGTAAAAATACTGATAAATAAGATACTAAAGAATAAAATCAGAAAAATTAATACGTAATTAATCAAAATTATACGTATATTTGATACGTATAATTTACCTATTATGAAGCTTACTAATAAATTCACTACGGAACAATTCGTTTCCTATGACTTAGGAAATCCAAAATTGACAAACGTCTTAACTTTATTAAAACGTATGTCCAATTCTTCCTGCCCAACACTAACTTCCGAGGAAGACGTGATTATTGAATTAGAAAAAGAAGCAAATCTTTTGTATGAAGCTCATTTAAAGACTCTACAAAAACAACAATTTATACTAAAACAAGTCACCCATAGAATTGACGGTCAATCCGTTGCTTCTACCTTAGTAAATGAAGAAATAGAAGATGATTTAGATGCTATTTCTTTGGGTATTCATACCATTTTTGAAAACGAAAATAAACAATTCACTAAAAATCTATTGTTTAGGGATATATTTCAAACTACCTCGATTTCATTTTGTGTGTTTGAGCCATTAAAACGTACTATCGAGACATACAATTCTTCCTTTAATCGTTTTTTTGAGTTACCCGATGATTCGATTGACACTTTAGCTTCTTATCGTATTTTTGATATAGAACTAAGTGCGAAAATTGATGCTTTTTATTTATCGGAAGAACAACATCTACAATTTGAACATGTTTTTGATATAAATAGTGTTAAGCGTGGATTGGTTCAACTTACAAAATTAAAAGAGGTAGATGCTTCAACCCATTCTGTTCTTATTTTCATTACCGATATCAGTTCACAAATAGAAAATGAAATCATCAAAAAAGAAAAGAAAATTATCGAGCGAAATTTAGATTTAAAAAACACGTTCATCAACCATTTTTCTTCTGAAATCATATTTCCTTTATATAAAATCATTTCATCTATTTCCTCACCAGAAGTAATTTCAACTTTAACAGGAGAACAACGCATTGAATTAAACACCTTAAAACATCAATGTCAAAGTATCAATATCTTAATCGATGAAGCGTTAAATGATGAAAGATTAATTGAATACCAAGAGTCAACAACTGTGAATACGACAAACTTGGTCGATTTAATCCAAGAAGTTTTGGCTTCGCATTATTTTCATGCCATATCAAAAAATGTATTTTTAGATTTCGAGGTAGAGAAAGATTTACCAGCTGAAATCAACATTGACGCAGTAAAAATTTCAATTATACTTAATAATTTACTTAGTAGCACCTTAAAATTAATTGCAAAAGATAGTAAAATACTAATTTCTGTATCGAGTATGCGAAGTCAAATAAACAATAGTATTCTGTATTTTGAAGTGAAAAGCATCCAAAAAGAGCATTCAGCAATAACCCATCCGACTTATATCTCCACAAACCCATCCCTCTCCGGAGTGGATACCTTTGGATTAGGTCTTCCGATTAGTGAAAAATTAGTAGAATATTTGGGTGGAAAATTAGAATTTAACCCTTCCACGAATGCGTATTATTTTACGTTGAGCGTGAAGATATAAGCAAGGTGCGACTCCTCTGGAGTCGTTTATTTATGCTTGCTTGCAGCAAGCAATATGTGACTCCTACGGAGTCATAAAAAGAAATTACTAGCCATTTTAATTATATTTATACTGCTTTGAGGTCGGATTGAGAAGAAATACTTCCCTTTGTCAAGCACAATAAGACTTATTAAACAGGTCACTACCCCTACGGAGTCAATGAAAGCAATTTTTTGAATGAATAAATCTAACTGACCTCAGAGAGGTCACACCTAGCTTGCCAAAGGCAAGCTGATGAAACTGCACGACTCCAGCGGAGTCGCACATTTTTTCACCCCTTGTTTTTTAATTCTTGTAGTAATTTTTCTTCTCTTTCTTTATAGTCTTTGATTACTGCTTCCAATTTTGAGGTCGGATTGTGAAGAAATGCTTTGAAAGCAAACTATGACTCCTACGGAGTCAAAATGAATGCAATATCTGTTGGGAATTTAATGCCTGTTCTATCACTTTAAGGTCCTATTTGTAGGAAATACTTTCCTTTGTCAAGCACAATAAGACTTATTAAACAGGTCACTACCCCTACGGATTCAATGAAGGCAATTTTTTGAATGAATAAATCTAGCTGACCTCAGAGAGGTCACACCTAGCTTGCCAAAGGCAAGCTAATGAACCATAACGACTCCAGCGGAGTCGCACATTTTACCCTGATAATGATTCATCCAATTTACATTAGTTAGCTTTAATAATAAGTTAAAAATAGTATTAAGTACGTATTTTATTTGAAAAATTAAAATTATTAAGCTCATATTTAACAATTTGAGTTTATAATATAAAAATTAAAAACTTATACAAAAATCTATTTCATAGTAAAAACACTTATAAAACACAAAAAAAATTAATATTTTAAATCTTAACTGATAAATTTTTACTTAGAACAAAACAAAAAAAGTACTGAAAATACGACATATAACGTACTGAAAATAAGCGGTATAAAATCAAATAATAAGTGATATAAGAGGAGCTATTTGAAAAATTTATGAGTAAATTTGTAGCGCTATACGTATTTATATGTATGAAAAAATAGTATGAAAAAAAACGTTGTAATTTTAGACGAGCAACCAATCTTTCGAGAAGGATTGAAAACACTTCTAAATTCTACAAAAGAATTTGAGGTTATTGCTGAGTTAGGTGAAGAAAGTCAAGCACTTGATACACTTCCAAATCTATTTGCTGATATTATAATTATTTCATATAATTTAATAAATATTTATTCAGAATTGAAATCTAAAGGGTATAAAAATTCCTTTTTAATAGTTTCAGAAACCAAATCCAAGGAAAATTATCTAACAGCATTTCAATTAAATGCTTCTGGTTTTATTTTTAAAGAATGTGAACCTTCCGAATTATTACATGCTATTAATAAAATTATCAAAGGTGAAACCTATTTTACGAGTGATGTAAGTAACTACCTTATTCAAAACTTGTATGTCAAAAATAAAGCGGCAAAAAAATACAAGGAAAATAATTTAACACGACGCGAAAGACAAATTATCGAATTAATTAAAGAAGGTTATTCTTCAAAAAAAATTGCAGAAATTCTATTTCTATCTTCCAGAACTGTTGATAAACATCGTTCTAATATTATGAGCAAATATAATGTTCACTCTATTGTTGAATTGATCAATTACGATAAAAAAAACAATACTGATGCTGAAGTTTTAGTGGAATAAAGCAAGGTGCGACTCCTCTGGAGTCGTTTTTTATGCTTGCTTACAGCAAGCAATATGTGACTCCTACGGAGTCAAAATGAATGCAATATCTGTTGGGAATTTAATGCCTGCTCTATCACTTTAAGGTTCTATTTGTAGGAAATACTTCCCTTTGTCAAGCACAATAAGACTTATTAAACAGGTCACTACCCCTACGGAGTCAATGAAAGCAATTTTTTGAATGAATAAATCTAACTGACCTCAGAGAGGTCAAATCTAGCTTGCAATGGCAAGCTAATGAACCAACAAGATTCCAATGGAGTCGCACATTTTTTCTACCCCTTGTTTTTTAATTCTTGTAGTAATTTTTCTTCTCTTTCTTTATAGTCTTTGATTACTGCTTCCAATTTTTCAGTCGTAGTTTGAATTTCCTCTAAATTTTGTTTAATTTCTTCTTCTTGTGCACGCATTGTTTCGATAAGTTGGATATTTGAAACTTCTTGGTCTTTCATATCCGTAATTAAATAACGTACCGCCATATATTCAACAGGTTTACCGTTTTCACCGATAATTGGAGAGATTGTTGCTTGAACCCAATAATAAGAGCCGTCTTTCTTCTTGTTCTTTACTTGACCTTTCCAAATTTTTCCAGAACTAATTGTTCTCCAAACATCTTCAAAAGCAGCTGCAGGCATATCTGGGTGACGAACAATATTGTGATTTTGACCAATTAATTCCTCCCGTGTATATTGAGCAACTTCGCAAAACATATCATTCACATACGTAATATATCCTCGCAAATCTGTTTTAGAAACAATTGCTGTTTCATTGATGATTGCTAATTGCACGTCAAATTCCGCTTGAATTCTGTTTTTTTGGTGTTCAAAATCTTCTTGAATAGCGATTGCTTCTTGTTCTTTAATTTTAGCTGAATCCAACGCTTGTTTCATCGCACGTTGTGCACGTTCCATTTCTTCTTGGGTCGCTTGCATCTCCTCCATGTTTTGACGAATCTCTTCCTCTTGAGCGCGCATTTGTTCCGTATGTTCTTGGGATTCAGTTAACAATTTTCGTGTTCGTTCGCTTACTTTTACATTCTGTATTGCGCCAGCAATTGTTTCTCCTAATTTAAATACAAAATCAATTTCGTATTGGTGTAGTTCTTTAAAGGAAGCGATCTCGATAGCACCTACCACTACTTCATTAATTACGAGTGGAACAATTAATAAAGCTTTTGGCAACGATTCACCAACACCAGAAGTTATATAGACATAATTATCTGGAATTTCCGTAAAATATAAAGCTTCTTTATCAAACCATGCTTGACCTATTAATCCCTCTTTATAATGAGCGGTCTTTTTGTCCTCTAAGTATTTCTTCTTCCCATACGCGTACACTGCCTGAACTTCCATAAATGGCTCCACCGTATTTTGATCATTGACAATGTACAGGTAGCCCTGATTTACTTTTAAATAACGAATTAAATTCCCTAAAATATTATTATAAAACTCTTCGATATTATCTGTAGATCGGATGATGTCTACAAATTTTGCAAATCCCTCTGTAGCCCAATTTCTTTTTGCTTCTTCATCGGCTACACTAACCAAACTATCTCGCATTGAACGCAAGGATTCAGACAATTTTCCGTGATTGTTAAAAACGACAATGTCTGTTTCCAAATTTCCACTTCCAATACTTGCCGCAAATGAACTAGCTGCATTGATATTTGACCCCAACTTATTTACTGCCAATGCAATCTCATTGATTTCATCTTTTGACTTCGTGTGGATATCATTTGGTAATTCTCCATCCGACAAACGAGTTACATAATCTGTAATACTTTCTATTGGTTTTAAATTTCTTCTTAAGAATAAATAAGTTAAGAATATCAAAGACACATTTGTAATCAACAAGAAAATCATTAATTCCACGAAAAACTTTTTACCTTCTTTTGATTTTTTACTTAAAATGTTAAGTAAATCCTGATTGTCAGCAATTAAATCATTATTTTTTAAATAAATATTCAACTTCGTAAAAGTTTCATCAAAAACAGGATTAATCAATCGAACCTTCGATGTTTTAAGTGTATCAGAAGCTTTTAATCGAACATATTTAGATTGATCTATGATGATGTTTACTTTTTGCATTAAACCACCAAAAACAGACTCAATTTCTGAAATTTCATTTTTCAAGGTAGTTTCTATCGCTGGTTTGACAACTACTTTTTCTTCTTCATCGTAATAATCACCACCTAATTTTATGACTGCTAAATTCTTACGAAAAGAAATGGAAGTCTCCTGAATTTCATTTTTTAATGTTTCAATACTCTCTTCCTCGTTTGCATAGTACAACTTTGTTAATTGCATCTCCATTTTTTGAGCAGATATCTTATTTTGAGCAGCTAATTCCGTTACAACAGCATCGCTTTTTAACGTACTATTAAACCAAAAATTAAGCAAATAAGAGGTAGAAACGGTAATCGTTATCACTCCAAAAACAACAGAGAACTTACGATTTAATTTAGTGTTGATATTTTTAAACATAGCGCTATACTTTACATAATCAAAGATAGATTAGGCGAATAGCATAAAATATGACAAATATCAGTTTATCAATTGTAAATTATCAATTGTAAATTATTAACTGAATTACATTTTGCTTTTGAAAATATTTTCTTCTTCCGAAACCACTAAAAAAGAATTTTTGTAACGAGAAGAATTTAAGGATTCTTTCACTCCGATAGCGAATAATCCAGATGGGAATAAACGCTGTTCAAAGCTTTTAATCATTTTATCTTGCAAATTAAGATTGCAATAGATGAAAACGTTACGGCAAAGGATTAAATCAAATTTTCCTGTAACTTCCGATAGATCGACTGATGAAGCTTGGAAAGTAACGTTCGTAAGTAAATCAGAATCAATTGTAGTTCTACCATTCGTAGTTTTAAGGTAGTCTTCAAACTTCTTTTTACCTTCAAAACGCTCGTAGTTACTTTCTCCCGTTTCGATACTTCTAGACTCAAAATTCCCCATTTTAATGTCCGAAAAAACTTGGTCCGTAATTTCGGTAGCGAGTATTTTACTATTATCGTAAATATCTAATTCTTTCAATAATATAGCAAGGGAAACTAATTCTTCTCCTGAAGAACATCCAGCAACCCATACTCTAAATGCAGTTGCTTTATGTTTTTTAGTGATTTCCTCTCTTAATTTTCTCCAAAAAGAAGGATCTCTAAAAAATTCAGTGGTAGGGATAATTAATTGTTTTTTAAACTTTTGAAAAGTCGCTGGATCGGTTTTGATTTTTTCCAACAAAACACTCATTGTAGGAATTCGCAAATCATTCCCAGCTTTTTCAACTCTTCGTCGATACGCAGTAGTAGCAAATTCAGAAAAATCTTCATTATACTTCTCTTGAACTATGCTAGTTAATTCTTTAACATCAATTAAATCCACGTTTGTAATCATCTATCCACTTGTTTAAAAGGTAAATATAAGAATCCTTATTAATAAATTATTTCCTAATCAGAAAAGATTTTCTTTCGTAACTCTAGTTTTTATTATTTCTAAATAAGATTGTCAATTGTTAATTATCAATTGTCAATTAATATTTAATACACACATTTTTAGGTTCTGTAAAGAAACGTAAGGCTTCCCAACCTCCTTCACGGCCAACACCAGATGATTTTGTCCCTCCAAAAGGTGTGCGCAGATCTCTTACCATCCAACAATTAATCCAAACAATTCCAGATTGGGCTTCGTCGGCTATGCGGTGTGCACGTTTCAAGTCGTTTGTCCATAAAGTAGTTTGTAATCCATATTCGGTAGAATTCGCCATCATTAATGCCTCTTCTTCGGTATCAAATGGTGTGATGGTAACAACTGGTCCAAAAATCTCTTCTTGATTGGTACGACAATCGAATGCCAGGCCTTCAATTACGGTTGGTCGCATGTAGTAACCATTGTCATACGGAGCTTCTAACTGAACACGTGTCCCTCCAGTCAATACGGTTCCTCCCTCCTCTTTTGCTAATTCCACATACGAAAGTACTTTCTCTAAATGCGGTAAAGAAACCAAGGCACCCATGTTCGCTTTTGGATCCGTAGGATTAGAAACAATTGCTTTATTTACTTTTTCTACAAAAGCAGTTTTGAATTTATCGTAGATGGTACGTTGCACAAAAATGCGAGAACCACACAGACAAATTTGACCTTGGTTCGCAAATGAAGAACGGATTGTTGTACTCAACATTTCCTCAAAATCGCAGTCATCAAAGATGATTACCGGATTTTTACCTCCCAATTCTAGGGATAATTTTTTAAACATCGGAGCAGCAGTACGTGCTAAATATTCTCCAGTTTTTGTTCCTCCTGTAAACGAAACCGCTTTAATTTTTTTATGTTTTACAATCGCATCACCAACTTTAGATCCTAAGCCATGTAAAATATTTAATACGCCGTCTGGCATGCCTGCATCTTTAGCAACTTGACCTAACAAATACGCTGTATATGGCGTAATTTCAGATGGTTTAGCAACCACACAATTTCCAGCAGCTAAGGCAGGAGCTATTTTCCATGAAAATAAATATAAAGGTAAGTTCCACGGAGAAATACAGCCTACAATACCAATCGGTTTACGCAAGGTGAAGTTGATCCCCTCTCCTTCCATGTAATGGGATTCGGAAGCGAAATGAGTAATTGCAGTAGCAAAGAAATGAAAGTTAGACACAGCTCTTGGAATGTCTACATGCGCAGCCAAAGAAACTGGTTTACCGTTATCTCTCGATTCTGCTTGCACAAATTCATCCATGCGTGCTTCTATTCCTTCAGATAATTTTACTAAAATTTTACTACGTTCTTCACTACTCATTTTCGACCAAATAGGAAACGCTTTTTCCGCTGCAGCTACCGCCAATTCTACGTCTCGCTCATCCGAATCTGGGATAAGCGAATATACTTGACCCGTTGCAGGTTCGAAATTATCGATGTATTCATTGCTTGTTGGTGCAATGTAATTACCGTTGATGAAGTTTTGTAGTTTAATCATGGTAGTAAAATAAGTTGTACAAAGTTAAAAAATATGATGTGAAATAGGATTCCATATAGGTATATACAACCTAAATATTTGGAACCATTGAGAAATTAAGAAGTTTATGCCAAAAAGAAGGATGGGAAGAAGATAATTAAGGCGCTTTGCTTTGGAGGAACTAGATTAGGTAGATTAATTGGAACCATTAAGGAATTAAGGACGATTTGGGTAAATTGGAGCGGCAGATAATTTAGGCGCTTTGCTTTGGAGGGACCAGATTAGGGGGAACCAATAAGAAATTAAGAAATTGAGGATGACTTGGATGATAAATAGTTAGAATTCATTAAGTCGCTTTGCTTATGAAAAAAATAGAAATAGAAAACTATTTTCAATTTATCTATAAAAAGACCAAAGGTCTCTCAATGAAACTAAAACACCATCCTCTTAATTTCTAAACTTCTTATTGTTGAAACACAAAAATTTATTGGTATCCTAAAATCTTTAAATAATCTGCTGCAGTTTGTTCTTCCGAGAATAGTTCCGTTTTGATTTTTCCATTCTCGTCGCGACGTATTAGCACGTGTTTTGGTTCTGGAATCAAACAATGTTTTAATCCTCCAAATCCACCGATTGTTTCTTGGTACGCTCCTGTGTTGAAGAAACCAATATAAAGCGGTTTATTTTTATTGAATTTCGGAAGGTAAATAGCATTGGAATGTTGCTCTGAATTGTAGTAATCATCGCTATCACACGTCAATCCTCCTAACAATACGCGTTCGTAATCATCGTTCCAACGGTTGATTGGTAACATGATAAAACGTTGGTTAATAGCCCATGTATCTGGAAGGTTAGTCATGAACGAAGAATCGATCATATTCCAACGTTCTCTATCGTTTTGCTTTTTTTGTTGTAGAATATTGAATATAGCTCCACCACTTTCGCCTACTGTAAACGAACCGAATTCCGTAAAGATATGTGGTTCAGGGATATTGTTATCCGAACATACTCTTTTTACTTGCGTTAAGATTTCTTTCACCATGTAGGCGTAATCGAATTCAAATTGCAAGGATTTTTTGATTGGGAATCCACCACCAATATTCAACGAATCAAGCTCTGGACACACTTTTTTCAAATCGCAATATACGCGAAGTAACTTGGTCAACTCATTCCAATAATACGCTGTATCGTTAATTCCTGTATTGATAAAGAAATGAAGCATTTTGATTTTCACGCGAGGATTTTCTAGAACAATCGTCTTATATAAAGGAAGAATCTCCCGGTAACGAACACCTAAACGAGAAGTATAGAACTCAAATTTTGGTTCTTCTTCCGAAGCCACACGTATTCCGATTTGAATGTCTTTGGATAAATCCGCTGTACTTTCAATTAAATCCGTTACTTCTTGCACATTATCGATAACTGGAATGACTTTCAAATCTGTTTCCGCCATCAATTTTGTGATGTTGTCGATGTATTTCTTTGGCTTATACCCATTGCAAATGATGTATCTACCAGAAGTTAATTTGCCATTATCGTACAAGGTTCTAACGATGTCAATATCAAATGCAGAAGATGTTTCGATATGCACATCGTTTTGCAGTACCTCATCTAAAACAAAGGAGAAATGCGAACTTTTTGTACAGTAAGAATAGTAGTAATTCCCACCATACCCTAAGTTATTCATTGCCTCACGAAACCAACCTTTCGCACGTTGAATATTATACGAAATCTGAGGCAGGTAATTAAACTTTAATGGTGTTCCATATTGTTCAATTAATCGCATCAAATCGATTCCGTGGAAAATCAAACGATCATCCTGCAAGTTGAATTCATCTTGTGGAAAATCAAAGGTTTGATCAATAAGATCAATGTATTTCGTTCTCATGGGCAAATTATATGCTACAAATTTGCCGTAAATTATTGAGTTTAGAAAGGATTGGAAGGAAATTTACTATCCTACCTTAAAAAAAAATTAATGATAAATTATAATCTCAAGATAATCAGGAAATTGATAGGCTAAATAAACACAAAGAGAATGCAGTTTTAGTGTTTTTTTGTCACAAAGAGAATGCAGTTTTGGCGTTTTTTTGTCACAAAGAGGATGCAGTTGATTTGTTAGCCCTATCCTTTGGCAAGTTGATTTTATAAACAAGAACGATATACGAATATTTATTTTTATTGGAAAAGTGAATAATATTATTTAATTTAAGGGAAATAACTAAAAACATTAGCCATGAAAAAATTACTACTTACCCTAACAATTATGATAATTTCCTCTTTTACTTTTTCCCAAAACAAAGAAGAGAAAAAAGCAATCATTAAAGAAGATAAAGCTGCAATCGAAACAGATAAAGCTGCATTAAAAGAAGATGAGAAAGCTTTGTCTACGGACGAGGAAGCGTTAAAGGCTGAAAAAGATAAGGCTGCAAAAAAAGCATTGGCAGAGAAGAAAAAAGCAGATCAAGCGAAATTGAAAGCGGATCAGAAAAAGTTGAAAGAAGATGAAGCGAAGCTTGAAAAAGACAAAGCAATGAAAGTCGAAAAAGCTAAAAAAGAAGAGAAGGATAAAAAAGAGGAGGTGAAGAAAGAGTCAGCTCCGAATTGATTTTTTAAAGATTTTATTGAGAAACCAGCTGAGTAGCTGGTTTTTTTTGGTTGATAAATTGCGACACTCGAATGAACAAAAATAAATTATTTACTTCCCAAAACTACTGTTTATTGCT
>CANGOF010000040.1 GCA_947455515.1 Flavobacteriia bacterium | reverse complement strand
ATTTTTTTTCATTTCGTCTAAATTTTCGAATATAAAAATAACGTTTTTACAAGTGATAAACTATAATTATCCTAAGCGATTCTAAAAACATTTCATTTTAAACAATAAAAAATTAAAAACATAACTAATTGAAATAAAATATTATAAACGACAACAATTAGATATAAACGAATAACAATCGAAAGCAAATAGTTAATTAACGGATAAAATTTTGACTTACCTACAACTTTGCAGAGTCGAAACAAACAAATAGACACAAATCAATTTTAGTATTCATTTTTAAAAACCAAAACACATGAGTAATTTAAGAAACAAAGTAAGTTTAATTGGACGTGTAGGAATTAAACCAGAGAAAAAAGAAGTAGGTAATGGATACGTGTTAACACGTTTTTCGATTGCAATTAACGAGTCATTCAAAGACAAGTCAGGTGAGTGGAAAAACATCACAAATTGGCATTATGTTCAAGCGTGGGGAAGTTTAGCAGAACGTATTTGTTCATCCGTTGAGAAAGGTGTAGAAGTTGCCATTGAAGGGAAATTGGTTAACCGATCATACGAGACCAAAGAAGGAGAAAAAAGATCAATTGTAGAAATCCAATTAGTAGATCTATTAAAAGTTGGGGAAAGAAAAGCAAGTTAAATTGTCCAAATATCAATAAGGTGACCTGTTACGTCCCGAAAACATTCTGGACGTAACACTTCACATTTTAATTTAAAATAAATCAACTATGAATCACGTAAATTTAATAGGAAAAATAAGTTCTGAGCCAAAGGTTATGGAACTTACAAATGGGAGAAAAATTGCACAATTTTCGTTATCGACGCAAGAAACATTTTTAGATGCAGAGGGTAATACAAAAATCAGAAAACAATGGCATCGCATAAGTGCATGGGGAAGATGGATCAAAGTATTGGAAGAATTTGGAGAAAAGGGAATTGGTTTAGCGGTTGAAGGAAGATTGATTTCCAGATTTTACAAAGCTGGAACTGGAGAGAGAAAGTTAGTAATGGAAGTCGAAGTAAATGATTTAGTGGTATTATAATTAACCAAACGTATGAATCAAATTGTATTAATCGGTAATATGGGTGATTTTGCGAAGGTAACCCAATTTGACAACGGAGCGAAGGTTGCGCGTTTTCAACTTGCTACACACACAGGAAGAGACACAAAATGGCATCGCATGTTTGCATGGGGAAACATTGCACAATTTATAGAACGATTTGGCAGTAAAGGAAAGCAAATTGTCGTGACGGGTAATAAGGTGGAACGAACGTATGTAACGAAAGAAGGAGTAACGAAAAAAGTGGAAGAGATTGAGGTTAGACATGTAGTGGGGATGTGATTACATCCCCTTCACCACTTCAATAGTCTCTTTGATATGTTTATCCGGATTCATTTGACTATTAATAATATGAATCACTTTTCCTTCCTTGTTAACGATATAGGTCACACGACCTGGTATTAATCCAAACAAGTTTGCAGGAACTTTAAATGATTTTCGAACACTATTACCAACATCCGACAATAAATTAAACATTAAACGAAACTGATTTGCAAAAGATTTGTGCGAGGCAACACTGTCCGCACTTATTCCAAAAACTTCACAGTCTAGGTTGTTCAAGTCTTGCATTGCGTCGCGAAATGAGCACGCCTCTTTGGTACAACCTGCTGTGTTGTCTTTTGGATAAAAATAGATAATTACATTTTTTGAGCCAATGTAATCTTTTATGTTAATTGTTTCTCCATTTTGATTTTGCAATGAAAAATGAGGACAGGAATCTCCGATTGAAATAGACATAGTACTGAGTTATGAATTATGAGTTATAGATTATGAACTGTAGATTATGAATTTAATGTTTCTTTATAGATAGCAATGGTACGTTTTGTGGTGGAAGCATGATCGACTATTGGTGTTGGATAAGCTGGAGTACCAAATTCTGGAACCCATTTTTTAACATATACCATTTGTTTATCGAATTTATCTAATTGTAAAGCTGGATTAAAAATCCTAAAATAAGGTGCTGCATCACAGCCACTTCCTGCTGCCCATTGCCAACCTCCTGCATTACTTGCCAATTCGAAGTCTAACAATTTTTCAGCGAAATAGGTCGCCCCCCAGCGCCAATCAATTAGCAAATGTTTGGTTAGAAAACTTGCAACTACCATACGTACTCGATTATGCATGTGACCTGTAGCATTTAATTCTCTCATGCCTGCATCTACGAGTGGATAACCTGTTCGACCTTCACACCACGCAAGAAAATGTGCTTCATTATTGTCCCAAGAAATTCGATCGTACTGCGATTTAAATGAATCATTCGCACTGTGTGGGAAATGATAAATAATCATTTGGTAGAAGTCGCGCCATATAAGTTCATTTAAATACGTTTCATTTTGCAAAGCCGCTTGCCTTGCCAAAGCACGTATACTAATTGTACCAAAACGTAGGTGCACTCCTAACCTACTCGTACCATTGACAGATGGAAAATCACGTTGTTCACTGTATTTCGAAACAAGCGATGCGTTTACAGTTTTGATTGGAAAATCAACGGTTTGAATTCCATCAAACCCAAGTTCTTCCAATGTAACTAAAGGTTGATAGTTATCGGTTTTATATAAATTACTTAAGATGCTTTCGCTCGGAAACGTTTTAAAATCATCCGAAGTTAAACGTGCCTTCCATTTTCTTGAATACGGAGTAAAAACAGTATATGGTTTACCATCGTCTTTTAAGACTTCATTTTTCTCGAAGATTACATGGTCTTTAGCGCCAATAAACTCTACATTTTGGACTTTTAACAATTCAAATACCTGCAAATCACGTTGAATAGCATTTGGCTCGTAATCACGATTAGTAATTACTTTTTGTATTGAAAACTCGTCACAAATTTTTGGTATAAGCTCTATCGGATCCCCAACATAAATTCGTAAATCAGACCCAGCGTTTTGATATTCAGACTTCAAGCGAACAATTTCTTGATGAATAAAGATAATGCGTTGATCGTCTGCTTTTAATTTTGATAATATCGATGTATCAAAAATAAAAACTGGGATTACGGATTCATTAAACGATAAGGCTTTAAACAAACCATGATTATCTTCGATTCGTAAATCTCTTCTGTGCCAAAAAAGCAGTTTATTTTCCATCGTAAAATACACTATTTCGTTCTGTTTCCCAAAGGGTCAATTCGATAGTGAATTTTTCATCCAATCGCGTGCGAAGCTTGTTCCAAATTACCAGCGTAATATTTTCAGCTGTTGGAATCAAATTTTCAAATTCGGGACAATCTAAATTTAAATTTCGATGATCAAAAGGTTCCTTTACCTCTTCCTCTATAATATCGGATAAAATTTTTAAGTCAATCACATACCCTGTTTCTGGATCAATCGGTCCATCTAAACAAACAAGTATCGTATAATTGTGGCCATGGTAATTCAGATTATTACATTTTCCAAAAACAGCATCATTTTTTTCATCCGAAAAAGCAGGATTATAAAGTCTATGGGCTGCATTAAATGATTCTCGTCTACAAACTTTCATAATAATCTAATGTTATTTTATCTTCAAAATTTTGGATAATGTATTTAAACCAATAAGTATAGTCGTTTGGATATTTCTCAATTTCATTTTTCAACGAAACTAAATCTAACCATTTAAAATCTTGGGCTTCCTCTGAATTAAGAATAGGATTACCTTCAAATTTACCAAGAAAAACATGATCCAATTCGTGTTCGGATAAATTATTTTCTAATTCGACTTGGTAAATAAAATAAAAGGAATGTTTTAATACTGCAGTAATACCCATTTCCTCTTGTAAACGTCTATATGCAGCATCAAGTGTTGCTTCTTTAATACGAGGATGTGAACAACAAGCGTTTGTCCATAATCCTGCTGAATGGTATTTTCCATCTGCACGTTGATGAATCAACATTTCTCCTTTAGAATTCCACAATAAAATAGAAAAAGCGCGATGCAAACAATTTTTCTGATGTGCCTCTAATTTATCCATCTCCCCAATTGGTAAATCTTGTTCATTTACCAAAATAACTAATTCGCTCATATATTAATGGATTGCTACACCTTTACTTGTTTTTAACGTATCCGATTTGGGTTTGTTTCTACTTAAACTAAACGAAAAGGTACAACCTAAACCAACCGTACTTCGCACATTGATCGACTGACCATGTGATTCGATAATATGTTTTACAATTGCTAATCCAAGTCCTGAACCACCTTCGTTTCTTGTTCTACTTTTTTCAACTCGGTAGAATCGTTCAAACAAACGAGGTATGTCTTTTTTATCAATTCCAGGACCATTATCCGACACCTCGATTAACAACAAATCATTCATCTCGTGAAAACGAATCTTGGTCTCCCCTCCTTCATTTCCGTAATTAATCGAATTTGTAATTAAATTCAAAAGAACTTGAGCGATTTTCAATTTATCCGCATATACTTGATAGGTTGGGTAATCTCTTGAAAATGATACATTAATATTTTTCTCTTTGCTTTGTAGTTCCAGAGAATCGATGATTTCTTTTGTTAATTTTTTTATATCGAACAATTGAAAATCCATCTGTAAAGAATTTACTTCCAACTTAGTGATTTGATCTAGATCTTCAATCAAATGTACCATACGGTCCACAGAAATAGATGCTCTTTCTAAAAACATACGATTGACTTTCTCATCTTCTAATCCTCCTTCCAATAAAGTAAGGATATAGCCTTGAATGGAAAATAACGGAGTTTTTAACTCATGTGCCAGGTTACCCAAAAATTCTTTACGAAACGTCTCTTTTTCTTTTAAGTTAGAAATTTCTTCATTACGTTCTTTCGCCCAATTTTGTGTCGCTTTTTCCGCTTCTTCAAAAACTGCTTCCGTTAATTTATAAACTTTAGGAGTTGCTGACTGGGTTTTTTCTTTTTGAATAGAACGGTACAAAACCTTTAGTCGTCTATTGATAAAAATATCGATAAAGTAAGAAAAGACAAAATAAGAAACTAAACCAACAGAAATTGGTCCAACAATAAAAAGCCACAAGGGAATGTTTACATTTAAATAAAATGCAGTAAAAAGAATAATCAGTGTTGCAAGTAGCACAAAACCACTTGCATAGATTATGAAATAAATTGGTTTACTGTTTTTCACCATTCACAAATGTATATCCAACACCTTTTATTGTGCGAATATAATCATCTCCAAGCTTTTCTCTTAATTTTCGGATGTGAACATCAATCGTTCTTTCACCAACAATTGTCTCGGTCCCCCAAACTTTGCCAAGAATTTCTTCTCTGGTAAACACTTTTTGCGGCTTACTTATTAGTAATTCAAGTAATTCGAATTCCTTTTTAGGTAATTGAATAACACCATCTTTCGTGTCTACCAAATATTTTTCACGATCAATTTTAATTTGACCAACTTCAATGATGGAGCTACTTGCTTCTGGTTTTACTCTCCTCAATAATGATTCAACCTTACTTATTAATAAACGTGGACGGATTGGTTTAGAAATATAATCATCCGCACCAGCTTCGAATCCTGCAACTTGCGAGTAATCTTCCGCACGAGACGTTAAGAATGCAATAATTGGCTGGGGAAAATTAGTCATTTTACGAATTGCGTAGCATGCTTCAATTCCATCCATTAAAGGCATCATCACATCCATGATCACTAAAACCGGTTTGTTTTTTTGAAACATCTCGATGGCCATTTGACCATTATTAGCTGTAGATATTGTGAATCCTTCCTTCTCTAAATTGTATTTTAAGAATTCCAAAATATCAGGTTCGTCGTCAACTAATAAAATATGAATAGACTTTTTTTGGCTTGGATCAAATGATAACATATTTAAAAATTCTAAAAATTTATATAACAAATGTATCCCCAAAACTGTCGCCTATGCTTAAGTAAAGTTTACTATTACATTAATGATTGATAATTTGAATTAACGGACAGTTAACATTTCCTTAACAAAGGTAATAGTTTATTAAAGGAACTTTGTTGAAAATTTAATTTACGCATGAAAAACCTACTACTAATCGCATTTTTCTCTATTTTCACCTCGTTGATTTTCGCGCAAAACTCATCTATTCAAGGCGTTGTAATTGATGAATCCAACGGACAAACAATTCCAGGTGCAAAAATCATACTTGATAGTATGAAAAAAATTACGGTAACAGACTTTGATGGAAAATTCATTTTAGAAGATGTAACTGTAGGAGAGCATGTTATCACAGTTAAATACCCTACATATACACCAAAAAGAATTGCAGGTGTCGTTGTTAAGTCTGAAGAATCAACGATTTTAAACGTTAGTATATTAAGCGTAGAAAAACAATTAACGGAGGCTCGTGTTGTGATAAAAGCAAAAAGTGAATCTAATAACGCCTTATTATTAGCGCAAAAAAATTCAACAACGGTAAGTGATGGAATTTCTGCAGAGTCGATTCGTAAAACTCCAGATAGAAGTACAAGTGATGTACTAAAAAGAATTTCTGGCGCTAGTATTCAAGATAATAAATTTGCAATTATCCGCGGATTAAATGACCGTTATAACGCTGCTTATATAAATGGAGCGCCTCTTCCAAGTTCAGAGTCCGATAGAAAAGCATTTTCTTTTGATATTTTCCCAGCGAATATGTTGGATAATTTGGTAATAATAAAAACAGCTACTCCAGATTTACCAGGTGAATTTGCAGGTGGTGTAATACAGGTTGTTACTAAAAGTATTCCTGATAAAAACTTTCAATCCTTTACTTATTCTGGAGGATACAACACGATTACTACTGGTAAAGATAAATTATCATATAAAGGTAGTTCTACCGATTGGTTAGGATTGGACAATGGAAATAGAACAATGCCTTCAAGCATCCCTTCTACTTCCTCATTTCCAGTTAAAAATACTGACCAAGCAGCTTTAGCAAAAACCTTCAATACGGATTGGGGTTATACAAATACCAAATTTGCTCCAAACACCAATTTTCAATATTCTTTTGGATGGAATAAAAAAATCGATACTAATCGTTATTTTGGAATTATTAGTGCTGTAAATTACAACCGTACATTTGTATATACTGAAACACAACGTAATTCGTATGATAATGGTAGTGACTCTGTAAAATCTTTGTTAACTGAATCATATAAAGACAAGAATTACAGCACACAAACTTTAGCTGGAGCATTATCTAATTTAACGTACAAATGGAATTCAAACAATCAGTTAAGTTTTAAAAACGTATATAGTATTAATACGGAAGATAGAGTTATTGCTCGTCAGGGTGAAATCAATCCTAATAGTGATCCAATTTTAACTAAATCTTTCGTGAAATGGTTTACAAGTAATCAAATTTACACAGGTCAATTAATCGGGGATCATTTTTTAGAAAAAAGTAAAATACGAATTAATTGGATTGGTTCGTATAGTTACATTAAACGTGACATTCCCAATCTACGTCGTAACGTGTATTCCAAAAACAAGAATCCACAGGATCCTTCCGATACATTATATGCAGCTGCGATTGAAAACTCAACTGGACCAAGTTATGGAGGTTCTATGTTTTTCTCTACGAATAAGGAAGGAATTGCAAGTTTTAAAATTGACGCATTAATCCCTATCAAATCTTCTGAGAATCTGAAAAACAACTTAAAAATTGGAGTATTTGCGCAACATAGATACAGAGATTTTACAGCACGTCAATTTGGTTATGCTAAATACAATACTGGTTCGGTACATTTTAATGATTCTCTTTTACACCTTTCCAACGACCAAATTTTTAGCCCTCAAAATATGGGTTTAATTGCTCCAGGAGTTGGTGGATTTAAATTAATCGAAGGAACGAAACCAAGTGATTCGTATAATGCCTCTTCTGATTTACAAGCAGGTTTCGTAATGTTAGACAACAAATGGAAAAATAATTTACGATTAATTTGGGGGGTACGTGTGGAGAATTTTAAACAAAATCTTTATGCTCTTCGTAAAAAAGGAGATACATTACACATCAACAATAAAGCGGTACTTGACGTTTTACCTTCTGCAAATTTCATTTATTCCATTACAGAGAGACAAAACTTACGTTTAAGTGGATCTCAAACATTAAATAGACCTGAGTATCGTGAATTAGCTCCTTTTGCCTTTTATGACTTCTCAACTCAATTTGTTGTTTCAGGAAATGACTCCTTAAAAAGAGCTAAAATTACCAATTTAGATTTTCGTTATGAATACTTTATGCCTAAAGGACAAGTGTTTTCTGCTTCTTTCTTTCATAAGAAATTTAGCAATCCAATTGAACAAGTTTCAAGACCAGACGTTGAGCGTGAAATATATTACAAAAATATTCCTTCCGCAACTAATTATGGAATTGAAGTAGAGGCAAGATTATTAGCTTCTACAATTTGCGGAACAGATTCAGTGAATTTTTTAAATGATTTAACTATCTTCTCAAACGTTGCTATTATTCGATCAAATATAGATTTAAGTTCAGTAGTCGGTGCAAGTGCAAGACCTCTACAAGGTCAGTCTCCATATGTATTTAATGCTGGAGCAACTTATCAAAATAATGATAAAGAATTTTCGGTAACTTTAAACTTAAATAAAGTAGGTCCACGTATTTTCATTGTTGGAAATGTTAACGAACCAGACATTTGGGAAAACTCAAGAACGTTTTTAGATTTTCAAATTGCGAAAACAACCTTTAAAAAACGTTTAGAATTTAAAGTGAATATTCAAAACATTTTGGCTCAGAAACAAATCTTCTATCAAAATAGCGCCATACCTACAGTAGTAGGAAGTTCGTTCATGAACACCTTATTGTATGGAGATAAAAATTATTCAAAAACATACGATGAAGGAAAAGATGATGCTTTATGGACATCCAATTTTGGACGCATCTTTAATTTTTCTGTGAGTTACAAGTTTTAATTAATTTCACATCAAATTAACAAAAGGAAGCCTAATCGCTTCCTTTTTTTTATTTGTATTAATTCAATGTTAATTTAATTAAACCAAATCATATAATATATGAAGCATTTATTAAAATTATAACAACGTAAACATAAGAATGTATTAACATGCTATAGGCTAAAAGAACGGAAATTTGCATCAAATAATTTATAAAGTAAACTATGAAAAAAATTTACCGCTTAGTAATCTTTGCTTTAATAAGTAAAAGTGCTATTGCACAAAACGTAGAGAAAGTAAACTACAAGGGTGCTTTTGCCCCTGCCCCTGCTGTCGCTTGGACAGACAAATGGACAAATTGGGATCCTCAAAATACGGATTACAACAAGGCAAAAAAAACAGTTGTTAATGTTACGGATAACATCACTACTAACACAACATGGACCTCTGACAAAGTTTACTTATTAACCAGTCAAATCTATGTTAAGAATAACGCAACGTTAACAATCGAACCAGGAACTATAATTTATGGTGACAAATCGTTTGCTGGGGCGTCATTAATTATTACAAGAGGAGCAAAATTGATGGCAGAAGGTACTGCTACAAATCCTATCGTATTTACCTCAAATCAAGATGCGGGAAGTCGTACTTCTGGAGACTGGGGAGGATTAATCCTTTTAGGTAATGCAAAAAACAATATCGTAGGTGGTTTTGGTAACATTGAAGGAATTGTACCAACAGATGACACTAAATTTGGTGGTACAGATGACACGGATAACTCAGGTTCATTAAAATATGTACGCGTTGAATTTGGTGGATACCCATTACAACCAAACAAAGAAATCAATGGTGTGACTTTTGGTTCAGTAGGTAGCGGAACAAAAATCGAATACGTACAAGTTTCTTTTTCAAATGATGATTCATTCGAATGGTTTGGAGGTTCTGTTAACTGTAAACACATCATTGCTTACCGTGGTTTAGATGATGATTTTGATACAGATAACGGTTTCTCTGGAACAGTTCAATTTGGTTTAGGAGTTCGTGATCCAAAAATTGCAGACAACCCAACGGTATCAACTTCTGAAGGATTTGAATCTGACAACAACCCAGCAGGTGACGGTAGTACTCCACAAACAAGTGCAACATTCACAAACATGACATTAGTAGGACCGCTTAGAGGTGACTTAAACGCTACTGTTGCAACAGGTTATAGAAGAGCTGCACGTATTAGAAGAAATTCTGCGCTAAAAATTACAAATTCAATAATGATTGATTTCTTAACAGGATTACACGTAGACGGTGTTGCTTGTGAAGGAAATGCAACGAATAATTCTTTGGTATTCAAAGGAAACATTTTAGCTGGATACAAAGCTGGGAAAGTTGGTGAAACTACAACCGTAAACAATGTAGCTTCTACATTCGATATTAAGAAATTCATTGGAGATAACAACGATACAACTTCTTCGACTTCTTCTGCAAATATTTTAAATAGACCGTATGATTTCTTAAATCCTGACTACAGACCATTTACAAAAAACGCGAGTGATTTAGTTACAACAAATTATAAAGGTGCTTTTGAACCATTCCCAGCTACACCTTGGACGGACAAATGGACAAATTGGGATCCGCAAAATGCAAACTATAATAAAACTAATAAAACAGTTGTTAATGTAACAGATAACATTACAGCTAATACAACTTGGACTGCCGACAAAATTTATTTGTTAACAAGTCAAATCTATGTTAAAAACAACGCAACATTAACTATTGAACCAGGAACTGTAATTTATGGAGATAAAGCTTTTGCTGGTGCTTCATTAATAGTTACAAGAGGCGCTAAATTAATGGCTGAAGGTACTGCTGATGCTCCTATTGTATTTACTTCAAACCAAGATGCAGGTAGTCGTACTTCTGGAGACTGGGGAGGATTAATCCTTTTAGGTAATGCAAAAAACAATATCGTAGGTGGTTTTGGTAATATTGAAGGAATTGTACCAACAGACGACACTAAATTTGGTGGTACGGATGACGCGGATAATTCAGGTTCATTAAAATATGTCCGTGTTGAATTTGGTGGATACCCATTACAACCAAACAAAGAAATCAATGGAGTGACTTTAGGTTCAGTAGGTAGCGGAACAAAAATCGAATACGTACAAGTTTCTTTTTCAAACGATGATTCATTTGAATGGTTTGGTGGTTCTGTTAACTGTAAACACATCATTGCTTACCGTGGTTTAGATGATGATTTTGATACAGATAATGGTTTCTCAGGAACAGTACAATTTGGTTTAGGTGTTCGTGATCCAAAAATTGCAGATAATCCAACTGTGTCTACTTCTGAAGGATTCGAATCTGACAACAACCCAGCAGGTGACGTTAGTACTCCACAAACAAGTGCTCAATTTGCAAATATGACATTAGTAGGACCTTTAAGAGGAGATATCAACGCGACTGTTGCAACTGGCTACAGAAGAGCAGCACGTATCAGAAGAAACTCTGCTTTAAAAATTACAAATTCTATTATGATTGATTTCTTAACAGGATTACATGTGGATGGAGTTGCTTGTGAGGGTAATGCAACTGCTGGATCTTTACGTTTTGAAAGAAACATCTTAGCTGGTTACAAACCAGGTAAAGTTGGTGAAACTACAACAATCAATAATGTACCATCTACATTTGATGTTAAGAAATTCATCGGAGATAACATGAATGATACACTTGCTTCTTCTGCAAATGTATTAATGAGACCATACGACTTCTTAAATCCAGATTATAGAATATTTGATTCTTTAGCATTAACAGCTTCTATCAATACCATTGCTGAAAACGTTAAGTCTTTGAATTTATATCCAAATCCAGCGACTGAAAACACTAAGTTAGAGTTAGACTTACGTGCTACATCTAAAGTAAGTGTTGAGGTTTACTCCATAACTGGACAATTAATGTTTACCAGTTTTGATGGTCAATTAGAAAGTGGAAGTCACTTACTAACTATCTCTACATCTAATTTAAACAATGGAAGTTATTTTGTTAGAATTAATTCAAACAATACTTCTCAAACAATCAAATTAGCAGTAGCTAATTAAGATTAAATTAATACGGCGAAATGGCTGTCCTGAATAGGGCAGCCATTTTTTTTTGACCCTACTTAATAGTAGGTTAATATAAGTCTTGAAAATCGAACTGAATTTTACTGAAATATTAATTATATAGTTTTTGAATTAATAAAGCCTTAATTGTGACTTTATCTGTTTACTGAATTTATGAAAGATATTTGTTAGGATTTTAATAAAGGAAAATCCGTGTTTTAATCGTGTTTTAAACAAAGGAAAAAATGAATTTTAAATTTTTCATACTTAACGTTTTAACCATATTTTTCGCAACTAATTACACAAATGCTCAGCAAGGTCTGGAAAAAATCATTGTTGAGAAATATTATGTAAGTAATGAGAATGATACCGCTGCAAACGAATATGCAGGGAAATTACCAATCGGTTCTACTACGTATCGAATTTATGCTGATTTACTTCCTGGTTATAAATTTTTAGCCGCTTATGGTAGTCCTGAACATACATTACGAATTGCTTCTACAACTACGTTTTTTAACAATGAGGATCACGGTGCTATTATCGCGAATGTTATTCCTTATAGAACGCTTAAAAAAAACACCGTAATGTTAGATTCATGGCTTTCTGTTGGTGCAGCTGGAGAAGATTGTTATGGCATTCTTAAATCGGACGATGACTCTACAGAAACCGTAAAACATGAAAAAAAATTCTTAAGTAATAAAGGTAAATCCTTTGGGATTCCACTAACAGCAAGAGATGGATTGGTTCGATCTGAAAATGTACCTAGACCATTCTTTTTTCATATTGATAGTGCAGCAAAAGTTTTTAATGCATTACATAAAGGTGGATTGTTTGAGGTGAAAAATGGCGCGTGGGCTTGTTTAGGTGGTTCAAAAGGAAGTGATTCATTAACAAACAACCGAGTTCTTATTGCTCAAATAACAACGGATGGAGAATTATCCTTTGAATTGAATATACAAGTTGCAACACCAATTAAAGGAGTTTCCCAACGCTTTGTGGCAAAAGATCCTATCGAAGATGAAATTTGTATACCAAGTTTGATTTATGGAAGGGAAAGAAAAAAGTAGTGAGTAGAGGGATTATCTATGAATAAGATAAGGTAGACAAGATTAGGTTTTTGAACCATTAAGAAATTGAGAAGTTTAAAACGTATTTAGCGAAGGGAATTGAGGGAGACCTTTGGTCTTTGAAATAAAAAATTAAAAGATAAAAGTAAATAAATAGAGATGAAAAAATTAGTAGTAGCACTTGGATTTGTAACATTACAATTTTTGGGGTTTTCTCAAAATGGGTTAGAAAAAATTATCGTAGAGAAATATTATGTATCCACATCGGCTGACTCGATCGGATCGATTGGGATCTTGCCTGTTGGTTCAACTACCTATCGTGTATACGTAGATATGTTGCCTGGATATCGATTCCAAGCATTATATGGTAATTCTGATCACGCTTTAAAAATTAATACATCGACTGCATTTTTTAACAATGAAGATAGAGGTGCTACCACTGCAAACGCAATTGCAAATACAAAATTAAAAACGAACACGGTTGCATTAGATTCATGGTTCTCCGTTGGTGCGTCTGCTGCTGGGCAATTTGGTGTATTAAAATCCGAAGACAATGGTGCTGCCAATTTATTAACGTTAAATTCCTTATTAAAAAACAATGCCGCGGCAATGGGTATTCCATTAACTACACAAGATGGAAATCAGGCAGGTTCACCAGAGGCGGTTACCTTTGTCGGTATCGATCCAACGGGTGGTATTTTTGATGCATCGAGTTTACAAGGAAATGCTTTTCAAACAAAAGATGGTGCAATATCTGCATTATCCGGTGCTGTTGGACCAACTGCAGAAAACAGAATATTAATTGGACAATTTACAACAAACGGTGTATTTACTTTTGAATTAAACATTCAAATTGGAACTCCGACTCCTGGAGTTTCTGAAAAATATGTTGCCTCTAATCCATTAACAGGAGAAATTACAATACCTTCTCTTACTTTAACAGGTAATAATCCTCCAGTGGTTGAAATTACTTCACCTTCGAACGATGCAAAATTGAAATCAGGTATTCCGACTACTATCACTGCAAATGCAACAGATACCGATGGTACAATTTCACAGGTTGAATTTTTTGAAGATGGTAAATCTTTAGGAGTTGATAATTCTTCTCCTTTTTCCATAGCTTATACTCCTACAGATGGAAATCATAAAATCACTGCATTAGCAACAGATAACAAAAGTGCACAAACAACATCTTCTGTTATCCATATAGTTGCAAGTAATAACATTCCTCCAGTGGTATCAATTACAGTACCAGCAATTGCACATTTAGGAAACGTCACTTTCAATGCAACAGCAAGTGATGCGGATGGTACCATAAAAGAAGTTGCATTTTATTTAGATAGTGTTTTCATAGGAAAAGATTCTATTGCACCATATAGTTATGATTGGAATGCGGTTTTAGGGAAGCATACGGTATATGCAGTTGCAAAAGATGATAAAGGTGAAAAAGCAAATTCTACAAAGGAAACAATTGAAGTTGTAACAAATATTTCACCAGTAGTAAACATTATTAATCCTACCAATAATGATACCCAAATCGTTACTGGTTCGTCGCTTCTAATTTTAGCAACAGCAACGGATGCAGATGGAACTATTCAAAAAGTAGAGTTTTTTGTAGATGGGAAATCTGTTGGAATCGACACAATTACTCCTTATTCTGCAAATTACACAGCAATTGCAGGTGCACATTTCATCACCGTTGTTGCTACAGATAACCAAAAAACATCCACTACTTCAAGTACCGTTAACATTACAGTAAAAGACAATCAATTACCAATCGTAAGTTTGACAAACTATCAATTATCGTATTTCAAAGAAGATGTGGTTAAAATTACCGCTAATGCTTACGATTCAGATGGTAGTATTTCTGACGTAGAGTTTTTTATAGATTCCCTATCTATAGGTATTGATCAGACCTCCCCTTATTCAATGGAATGGATTGCTAAAGCTGGTACACACCACTTAAAAGCAGTTGCAAAAGATAACAATGGCGCTAAAAACAATTCCAGTATAAAAACGATTGATGTTAAAAATTTCACCGCTGGTTTAGAAGCTATTTACACGGAGAATAACATTCGAGTTTTTCCAAATCCTGCGAAAGACAAAATTTCCTTTCATAGTACGAATGGTGTGATTCAATCCTATTCAATAACGGATCAATTAGGTAGAATCTTAGTTTCAACTAAAGTAAAAGAAAACAAAAACGAATTCACTGAAACAGTAAATATTGAAGGTTTCCAAGCAGGAGTATACCTGTTAACTTTTGAAATGGAAAATAAAACGATTACCCAAAAATTTATTGTAGAGTAATCTATTTTAGAAACATATCATTATGAAAAAATCAACTTATATCCTTGTACTTGCATTTATTTGTATTTCGTGTTTTGGATTTTCTCAAGGAACCGTTCGTGGAAAAATAACCGATGAAAAGGGAAACGCATTATTTAATGCCAAAGTATTTTTCAAAAGCGATAGAAGCATCATTGCACTATCTGATTTTGATGGAAACTTTTCGGTTGAAACAAAAAGTACGACGCCAGATGTATTGGTAATAACGTTAGCAGATTTTCTAACGTTAGAAGATACTATACAATTTACTAATACGAATTTAATTCTTCAAGATTATACGCTTCTTCAAAAATTAAAAACGATGGAAACAGTTGTTTTTAAAAAGAAAAAAGTAAAAGCGAATGATCTATTCATGGAAAATATAAAGAAAAATTCAGCTACAACAATCGATTACGTTTCTGCTGAAACGATGAAAAAAACAGGAGATCCAAACGTAACAGCTGCTGTATCCCGTGTGTCTGGTGTTTCTACAAACGGTGGATTGATTACAGTTCGTGGTATTGGAGATAGATACGTAAAAACAACGTTAAATGGTTCCCGTATTCCAACGCTTGACCCATTAACAAACAACATTAAATTAGACATCTTCCCTGCAAGTTTGGTAGATAACATCATTATTACTAAGACCGCGAGTCCTGATCTACCAGGTGATTTTTCGGGTGCGTATTTATCTGTGGAAACGAAAGATTATCCAGAAAAATTAGATATCAATGCTGAAACGCAATTTAGTTATAACGAACAAACTACGTTTAAAGATGTCATCTCCTCTCAACGTAGTAAAACCGATTGGTTAGGATTTGATAACAGTTTACGTGTAAACAAAAACGAAACATTATTGAATCCAAATTTAAAACCGAGTACTTATCAAGAAATGAACGCTTTGGGATTAGGTGGTTACTACAAATCAATGGGAGTTACAGATTGGAAGGATGGTTCACCTGAAGGAGATACTTATTTCAAAATGGGATTGGTAGAATTAGGATTACTTTCCAAAGGGTCTATTAATGACCCTAACGCAGTAAAAGCAGCAACAAATACGTATAACGCAGATTACAAAAATATCGCATTTGATAAAATCAACCCTAATGGTAGTGATTTTAACAATGGGTTCTCACACAACTGGAATTCTGTAAATCGCAAAGCTCCTATAAATATTAGTCAAAGTTTTAGTATTGGAAATCAAGTAAAATTATTTGGTAAACCATTAGGTTTCTTAGTTGGATTTAGATATGGTAACAATATCCGATTTGATCCAAATGGGGTTTCTCAACGTTTGGCTGGTGATACAAGTAAACACGGTTTTGACACAAAAGATTACGCACGTATAAGTAGAGAAACAAATGGATGGAGTTCCTTGATAAATTTAGCATATAAATTCAATGATAAAAATAGTATCTCGGTAATGTTTATGCCTAATATTTCAGGTACGAATGATGTTGCAAACTTCAATACACAAGGAGATGGAACAAAAGATCAAGAAGCTACCGCGAGAGTAAATCAATTTTACGAGCAACGTCAACAATTTATCTACCAATTAAAAACAGAACACTACTTACCAAAATCAAAAACAAAAATTGATTTCAACTCTTCCTATACGCAAGGGAATAGTTTGGCTCCAGATTTCAAAGTTTTACAATATGGTTATACCCATAATAATTTGAAAGATTCTGTTTTTGATTACATTTTTTCTCCTACCGCTGGTGACGGAATTAGAAGGTATTACCGTTACTTAAATGAAAACATCTTAGATTCACGTATATCTGCAGAAATTCCTTTTAAAAGTTCAACTGCCGATTTGACTCGTAAAATTAAATTCGGAGGTGCTTTTCAACGTAACGATCGTAATTCTAATTTGGAAGAGTACTACCTAAATTATGGAAATAACGACCATGTAGCTGCATTGACAAACACCGATTTAGATGGGTATTTGAGTCCAGATAAGTTTACTCTAAAAAATCGTCAAGTAGATTATTTTTATACACCAAGAGATTTTGCACGAAATCACACATTTGGGTTTAGTACTATCAAAGCTGGATTTGTAGCATTAGATTACACCTTAAAATCAGGATTACGTTTAGCTGGGGGTGTACGTGTAGAGCAATCTCAAATCTTTACCGATGTCAATGAATATTATACAAAAGGATATGCTAAAAATGATATTCGAAGAGAAAATTTAGGAGGATTTGCTTTAGTAAATGCTGCCGACTTAAAAGAAACTAATTTCTTACCAAGTGCAAACATCGTTTATAAGATCAAACAAATTGAGAAAGCTCAAGTTAACGTAAGACTAAATTTTAGTCAAACTGTAGCGCGACCAAGTATACGTGAGTTAAATGATGCAGCTGTATATGACAATGAGTTTAGAACCTTGATTTATGGTAACTCAGACTTAAAAAATGTGCATATCAAAAACTACGATTTTAGAGGGGAGTCCTATTTCAAAAATGGAGACAATATTTCAGTTAGTTTATTTTACAAAGACTTTAGAAACCATATAGAAATGGGATTTGGTTCCGCAGGTATTACTTGGCAAAACATCGACCAATCAACTGTTAAAGGATTTGAATTCGAAGGTAAAAAAGGATTAGGAAAACAGCTTGAACTTCGAGCAAACGTTACCCTTGTTCAATCGAATTCTGCATTCGTACGTAAAGACATGACCTTAGTAGATGGAATTAAACACTATACGATTATAGACACTATTAATCGTCCAATGTTTGGTCAGGCTCCTTACATCATAAATGGAATCGCAACATTTAAATCCGATAGCTTAGGCTTAACAGCATCGTTGAGTTATAACGTGCAAGGCCCACGTTTGGTAATAACTGGTGTTGTTAAAGGATTCCCAGATGTATACGAAATGCCTCGAAATACAATTGACTTCAAAATCACTAAAAAACTTGGTAAACACTTTAATACAAGTATTATGCTTAGAGACATTTTGAATGCTAAAGTACGTAGAGCCTATAAGATGAATAATGGATACGTGGATTATGACAATTACCGTTATGGTACAAACTTTATTCTTTCTATCGCTTACAAATTATAAATCATTAATGAGTTACATTATGAAATTCAATCAATTAATAGCAGTATTCAGTATACTTATAACTTCATTTTTCACGCAAGCACAAATCGAAAATGTACTTGTAGAAAAATATTATGTTTCCGATGATTTTGATGCCTTGGATACAAATGGCGGGCATTTATTAGCTGGAACAACTACCTATAGAATTTTTGTAGATCTTCCAAAAGGGAGTAAATTATTGAGAATTTATGGCGACAAGAACCATCCCTTTAGTATCAAAAGTACAGAGCCATTTTTTAACCATAAAACAGATGGTCAAAGTTTTGGAAAAGATTTTACTAAAGCCAGATTATCCAATAATACTGTAGCATTAGATAGTTGGTTGACTATTGGACAAATTTGTAAATCCACAGGAAATCAAACCTACTATGGAGTTCCAAAAGAGCAAGACAAAGATAGCTCTTTCATAGGGGGAAAGAATAACGATGGTGGGAGTAGCAATATCCCTTTTGGATTATTAAATAATTCAGATCCAAATACGGGTACTCCTCTCTATTTAAAAGATGGAGTGCAATTAACTTCTACAACTGTTTCTTCTTGGGGAGATTATGGCGTGAAAAACTTTATAAATTCCGATGATTCAACAATTTTTGGATCTATTGTTTCTGGAAAAGAATTTAAAAGTAGAAATTTCTATTTAGGTAATTCAGGAACAATGGGTGTAGATACAGTTACAAATCAAATTTTGGTTGCTCAATTAACTACAGCTGGAGAATTGACTTTTTCTTTAAATATCGAAGTATTAGAATTAATTAATGGCATCCCAACGAAAGTTCAATATGTATCAAATGACTCTATTTTAAAAAATGAAGGAAGCTATAACGAAAAATATAGTGGATTTTTAAAATACCCTTTTACGTGTGGGTGTCTTGATAAAAATTATTTAGAATTCAATCCAAAAGCAGTTTGCAGTGACCAACAAGCATGTAAAACTAAAGTTGTTTTAGGCTGTATAGACCCTATGGCGTGTAACTATGACCCAACGGCTAATGTAATGGTTCATAACTTATGTTGCTACCCTGGTTCATGTAACAATCGTGACATCTCTGTAGTTTGTCCATCGATGTTAGAAAATTCTTTAACCTTTGAAATTCACCCTAACCCAACACAAAACTCCTTATACTTGAATGCAAAAACAGGTTCAGAACAATTTATGTCTTATGAAATATATGATGTTTTTGGAACAAAGGTAATCTCAAAAGTATTGGGAGCAAAATCTACCGTTGTGGATGAAGAAATTTCAACTGAACAACTTTCTAATGGGATATACCATATTCGCTTAACTGTTGGTACTGCAACTGAAAGCAAAACATTTATAAAAAATTAATCGACCGATGAAAAAGCATACTTATAAACTTTTCACAGCAAGTTTCGTTCTACTTTTAGGCATTGTTGTTTCTTGTTCAAAGGAGGAAACGAAAGTTACATCACCAGAAACAGGCTCTATGACAGATATACAAGGCAACACTTACAAAACTGTAAAAATTGGAAATCAGTGGTGGATGGCAGAAAACTTGAAAGTTACTGTATTTAACGACAACACACCTATTACAAATATTCCCGAAACCGCTAATGATTCTATTTGGTCTAAAAGTACAAAAGCTGCTTATTGTATCTACGACACAACTTTAGGAGCATTGTATAACTGGAAAACAATTGATAACATTAAAACAATTGCACCAAAAGGATGGCATATCCCTAGTGATGAAGAATGGAAAGCATTAGAAAAAAGCTTGGGAATGTCTGCATCAGAAGTTGAAAAAACATCTTGGAGAGGAAGTTCCGAGGCTGATAAATTATTAGTAAAATCAACATCCATTCCTACAAATAGCGATTATTCTTTTGGAACAAATGAAAGTGGTTTTACAGGTCTATTTGCAGGTTGTCGACTATTTAGCGGTGAAATAAACAAAGAAAAAAACACAGCTTTTTGGTGGACCTCTACACCATCCAACGATAAAGAAGCTTGGTATCGTTATATTGATTTAAATCAAAAGAGAATTTTTCGTCAACATACCTACACTAGCTACGGATTTAGCATACGATGTGTTAAAGATTAATTTAAAAAATATACCAATATGAAAAAGACGTTAGTTATACTATTTACTTTCATTTCACTTGTTTCCATTGCGCAAGAACCAACTACTTTAGATACAAATAAGTTGAAAAAAATCCAATTAGGACTTACCTTTTCGCCTGATTTTAATTTTCGTTATTTAAAAGCAGATGCTAATTCTGAGTGGATTTCAAAAATTGCAGACTCATTAGAAGTTCCAAAGTTCGGTTATACTACAGGGTTGAATTTCTCTTATATGTTATCTACTAAGATCAAACTTGGTACAGGACTTATATTTGCAGATAACGGAGAAAAAACAAAATCAACGATTGAATTACAAACAATTAATTATAAAAATCATTTCTATTTTCTGTCGGTTCCTGTTAGACTAGATTACACCTTTATTTCTAAAAAAGTAGATGTTTACGCAACATTAGGTGTATCTGGAAATTTCTTTATCAATCATAAAACCGTAATGTTCGAAGACGGAAAGAAAGATCCAATTCAATTAAACAATCATTCCGATTTACAAAAATTTACGTTTGGAGGATTAGCAGGTATGGGTATGAGTGCAAAATTGGATTCAAAATGGTTATTCAAAATGGAGGTTTTATATAGACAATCCATTCAATCCGTAAGTAATAATCCGGTTAAAAAATGGTTGTATTCCGTTGGTCCAAATATTGGATTGTATTACACATTCTAAATGCTTATGAAGTTTTCAAACGAAAACACAGTTACATTAACAAAAGAAAAATTAGGTTATTCGAAAAAAAATAAAAGGATACTAAGTATAACACTTTTCATTTTTACCTTTTTACTTTATAGTAATACAATAAACCACGGATATGTTTTGGATGACTACTCCGTCATTTCTGAAAATTCAGTCACCCAAGAAGGAATCAATGCTATTCCAAGTATTTTTTCTCATTACTATCGATATGGACATTATAGTGAAGGGGATGGTTTATATAGGCCTTTATCTGTTGTAATGTTTGCAATAGAATGGACTATCTCACCTAATAACCCAACGTTGCATCACTTTGTAAATGTGTTGTTTTACGCTCTTACTTCTTATCTACTCTTTCTACTATTAAGTAAACTATTTAGCAACTATTCCATTCTAATTCCTTTTAGTATAACTCTACTTTTCGCGGCACATCCAATCCATACAGAAGTGGTTGCAAACATAAAAAGTAGGGATGAATTGATAGCATTCTTTTTATCGGTACTTACCCTATTCTATTTTTGGAAATATACTGAAACAAAAAAATATTCTTCTTTACTGATTAGTGGGTTGTTTTACTTTTTAGCATTACTTTCTAAAGAAACAGCAATTCAATTAGTACTAATTATTCCATGTATTATTTACTTTTTCCAAAATTGTCGATGGAAAGAATATCTTTTACCTTCCGCCTATTTCGGAGTATTATCCATTCTTTTTCTAATCATTCGACAAATCGTATTAGCAAACAATGGATTTGGATATGTTGTGTCAAACTTAGAAAATCCATTAATTTCTCTTTCGTTTATTGAACGGTTTCCAACAAGTATATTAATCTTAGGTAAGTACATTTTACTTTTGATTTTTCCTAAAAATTTAGTGTATGATTATTCCTTTAATCAAATTCCATTAGTAAATGGTTCGGATATAGGATTTATACTTTCATTTTGTACAATTTTGTTTATTCTCTCTTACGTGGTTATCCGTTTTAAAAAGAAAGAAGCAATTTCATTCGGTATACTATTTTTCATTCTAACCATTATACTTTTTACCAACCTATTTATTGCTATAGGTACAGCAATGGGAGAACGTTTTTTGTATTTTCCTTCACTCGGTTTTTGTATCGTAATTACCTTTATTATGTGTAAGTTTATCCCTTCGAAGTCCAAGAATTCAACATCCTTTCCACTTAAAGATTTATTTATACAGCAAAAAAACAATCTACTGGTTATTAGTAGTATATGCTTACTTTATTCATTTAAAACAATACAAAGAAACGCCGACTGGAAAGATAATTTAACCCTTTATTCTCAAGATCAACCAAGACTAACTAACAATGCAAAATCTCATTTATTACATGGAATTGAGTTGATAAAAAAAGGAGAAACCTTTAAGAATGATTCTATACAAAAATTCCAATATATTACGAAGGGAATAAATGAAGTTTTGAAATCAAAAGCAATTTACCCAACCTACTTAGACACTTGGACCACGTTAGGTAACGCCTATCAACTAGTTGGAAATTATAATCTTGCGATTGTAAATTTTAACGGTGCACAAAAGATGGATTCGACATCCTCCAATGGAAATTTAGGCGATATCTATTTTGAAAAGAAAGACTTTCAAAAGGCAATTGAATTTTACACAAAAGAAATTCATTATCATCCTAAATCAATCAAAGGTTATAATAATTTAGGAATGTGTTTGGCTACGCTTGGAAAATATGATCTTTCCTTAGAATATTTAAACCAAGGATGGAAGATTTCCCCAAATGATCGCGACTTAAATTTGCTAATTGCCAATGTGTATAAAGTAAAAGGAGACGAAGAAAATTTCATGAAGTACTATACTTTGGCAAATCAAATTACACATTAAGTTCATACATTTAACTTATAAGTAATATATCGTACTTTAACTTTTAGTTTTGTTAATACTCTTCCGGCATTAATAACAAATTCTTGTTTTTCTAATTGGTTTTACTTTATAACTCGCAAGTATTTTTGTTCAATATAATTTATTGAATTTATTTACTTCTTATGAAAAAAAGAAACATTTTTGTGCTTTTACTAATTAGTTTTTGTACAATTTATTCCCATGCACAGTTTACTTCAGGGAGATTAGTCGTTGTACAAACTTCCGGAGCAACTACCAAATTTGGATCTGCGGTTACTTTAAAAGAATATACCACAACAGGTAGTTCTGGAACATCTATTTCACTACCAACTACTGGTTCAAATCCAGTACAAATGGCCGCAACGCTTGGCGGTTCAGAAGGTTTTATTTCACAAACAACTGATGGAAATAGTTTGGTTTTTGGTGGATACGCAACTACTGCAGATTATTCCGCAACAGACATTACTGCTTCCACGGCTAGTACAGCTCCAAGAGCAATTTACAAAGTAGATGGAAATGGTAACTTCTCAAAAATATATTCGAGTACAACCGCCTTTTCTGCAAACGATATTAGAGCAGCAATATCGGATGGGACAAATTATTGGGCGGGAGGAGCTTCGGTAACAAGTGTGGATGGTATTAATTATTTTGGTCCATCTACCGCTGTAAATTTTGGAGCAACAGCAACACCAATTAAAGCATATGGTCTAAGAATATTCAATGGACAAATGTATTACTCCACTCAAAAAGCTGGACCTTCAAACACCTCTTCACACCTAGGAATTTTTTCTGTTGGTTCCGGATTGCCTACAAGCGGTTCCCCTACCCTTACACAAATTATCGATATGGGTGCTACAAATACGCCTGCAGATTTTTCATTTAATTCTACTACTACCATTTGTTATGTTGCAGTGAATTTAAATACTGCAGCAGGTGGTATTCAAAAATGGACAAAAAGTGGTTCTACTTGGACATTACAATATACACTTGGTACAGGAGCTACAAATATCGGAGCATATGGTTTAGTTGTAGATTATTCAGGAGCAAACCCAGTTCTTTATGCTACTACATCGGAAGCAACAATTGGAAATCGAATAATTAAAATAACAGATACAGGTTCTGGAGCAAGTGCAACTACTTTGGTTGCTGCAGCCACAAACGTTTGGTTTCACGGTCTTGATTTTGCACCTTGTACAGCACCATCCATTTCTTCTATTTCAAGTAGCGCTGTTTGTCAAGGAAATACATTAGCATTAAACCTTTCATCAACTGGTACAAATCCTGTTTCGTATGCTTGGACTGGTCCAAATGGTTTTACATCTATTTCTCAAAATCCAAGTATTTCAAATGCAACAACAGCTGCATCTGGTACTTATTCTGTGACTGTTAGTAATAGTTGTGGATCAACAAATTCAACTGTAAGTGGAACAGTTAATAGTCTACCAACAGCAACTATTACTGCTGGAGGACCAACCACATTTTGTAGTGGAAGTTCGGTGACATTAACGGCTTCAAGTGGGAGTTCCTATTTATGGTCAACAGGCGCTACAACCTCTACTATATCACCAACGACAAGTGGAAACTATTCAGTGACCGTTACGAATGCTTCCAATTGTTCTGCAACATCTTCAAATACTACTGTAACTATTAATACAACTGTCACCCCTTCCGTATCAATTGCTACTAATAATGGTACTTCTATCTGTTCAGGTAGTAGTGTAACATTTACAGCTACACCTACCAATGGTGGTAATTCACCTAGTTATCAATGGAAATTAAATGGTGTTAATACGGGAAGTAATTCAGCTACATTAACAACAAGCTCGTTAAATT
>CANGOF010000039.1 GCA_947455515.1 Flavobacteriia bacterium | reverse complement strand
TTTCATTAGAGAGGAAGATTCGAACAAAGAGTATTTTGTTCACGTTTCAGGATTGGTTGATGAAATCAGAGAAAATGACGAGGTAACATTCGAACTTCAAGAAGGAAAAAAAGGTTTAAATGCAGTTAACGTAAAACAAGCATAGTTTTAAAGTTATTTAATTTATTGTCTTTTGAGGCTGGATTTATCCAGCCTCTTTTTTTTGTATTACTATTTCACTTTTTTTAATCCTATTCTTTTTCTTGTAGTATCTACTTCTAACACTTCAACAAACACATGATCATGTATAGATATAAATTGAGATGGGTCGGTAACAAACGATTCAGCTAATTGTGATTTATGGATTAATCCATTTTCTTTTATTCCAATATTAACAAATGCACCAAAATCTGTAACATTTGTAACAATTCCAGGTAGCTTCATTCCCAAATGAACATCCGTGATAGTTTTTAAGGATGATTCAAATTCAAAAACACTTGCTTTTTTTCGTGGATCACGACCAGGCTTCTTTAATTCGAGGATAATATCTTTAAAAGTAAATCTATCTGAATCAGGATAGTCTTTGATATCCAATGAATCTAATAACGTTTCATTACCAATTAGGTTTACTAACTCAGTTTTAGTGTTTTTAGCTATTTTTTCAACTAAAGCATAGGATTCTGGGTGGACTGCCGAATTATCTAATGGATTTGTACTGTCACGAACTCTTAAAAAACCTGCGCATTGCTCAAAAGCCTTATTCCCAAGCAACTTTACTTTTTTAAGTTCTTCACGACTTTTAAAAACTCCGACCTCTTGCCTATACTTGACTATGTTTTCCGCTAATCCAGGTCCTAAACCAGATACATATTGTAATAAAAATGGAGAAGCTAAATTCAAATCAACTCCTACTGTGTTTACTGCAGATACAACAACATCGTCTAACGAAGTTTTTAATGTTTTTTGATCCACTTCATGTTGATATTGACCTACTCCAATTGATTTCGGATCAATTTTCACTAATTCAGAAAGAGGATCCATTAATCTTCGTCCAATAGAAACTGCCCCTCTTACAGTAACATCAAAATCTGGAAATTCTTTTCGCGCAATAGCACTAGCTGAATAAATTGAAGCACCATCTTCTCTCACGATGTATATTTCTAAATCACGATCAAATTTTACTTTACGCACAAGATTTTCTGTCTCCCTCCCTGCTGTTCCATCACCAATTGCTATCGCTTCAATTTTATACATTTGTACTAATTGTGAAAGTTTAGAAGATGCTTTCTCGCGTTCATTTTGTGGTGCATGTGGAAAAATAGTTGTGTTAAAAAGTAATTCACCTTTATTATCCAAACAAACTACTTTACATCCTGTTCTAAACCCAGGATCTATAGCCAAAATACGCTTAGAACCAACTGGAGAAGCTAATAACAATTGTTTTAGATTCGTAGCAAAAACTCTAATTGCCTCTTTGTCAGCTTTAATTTTAGCTTCGTTTATTACCTCATTTTCTAAAGAAATAGACAATAAACGTGAATAAGATTCCATGCAAGCTTCCTTAACAAGTTGACCACACTCATCATTCGATTTAATGAAAAATTGCTCCAATAAATCGATAGCCAGCTTCTTGTCTGGTTGAACTTTTAAGCTTAATATTCCCTCACGTTCTCCTCGGTATATGGCTAAAAAACGATGTGATGGAATTTTATATAGGGATTCCGAAAATTCAAAATAATCTTTGTATTTCTCACCAGATTCGCTCTTCCCTTTCATTACTTTAGTGGTAACAATCGATTTACGTTGAAAAATATTACGCAATCTAGCTCTCAACTGAATATTTTCATTTATCCATTCTGCAATGATATCTTTTGCTCCTTGTATTGCATCATTTTCAGTCAACAACTCACCTTTTAGAAAATTAAATGCCATTTTATAAGGATCTCCACCACGTTGACTCATTATATTTTTAGCTAATGGTTCGAGTCCTAATCTACGAGCTTTTTCACCACGCGTCAAACGTTTTTGTTTATAAGGTAGATATAAATCTTCCAAAATAGTTAAGTCAAATGTAGCATCAATAATTTTTTTAAGTTCAATGCTCAATTTGCCTTGTTCCTCTATAGATTTAATTATTGTTTTTTGGCGTTGAATACAATCATCGAATTTTTTAATTTCATTCCTAATGTTTGCAATTTGAACTTCATCTAAATTTTCGGTCATTTCTTTACGATAACGCGCAATAAAAGGAATAGTTGCACCTTCTTGAAGTAATTTTATAGTATTAAAAATAGCTTTTTCAGGTAGTTTGTGGCTTGATAGAATGAATTCAACCAGTTTCATAACTTAGATAAATTAGTAACGTTGTACGTGTTTTTTGTTTTACTAAAAATACAAATGTATGAAATACACACTTCCATTGTTAGTATCTTATTTGGATTATTGACTAAAATAAACTTATGCTTTCAAAAAAATATTATTTTTGCAAACAAAATATCGCTATTATGTTAGAAAATATTTCTTTAAAAGACTTTAAAGGTCAATTACAATCGAATAAAAACCTTCGTTTTGCAACTTATGGGATTGGTTCAATACTTGGATTAATGGTATTGTATTTTGCTTATCGACAATTTATTTGGTCACCAAGCAATGAAAAATCAAAAGAAGCCTATTATAGAGGATTAAATTTAGCAGTTAAAGATTCAACAGATGCTGCAATTAATGAATTAGAGCCAGTTGTTAAAAAATATGATGGTAAACAGGGTGGTGAAGTTGCTCAATTTGTTCTTGCTCGTCAATATATGTCAAAAGGTGAGTTCAAAAAAGCATTTGAATCTTTAGAAGACGTTGACGTAAACGACACTTATGTTTCAGTTTACAAGCTTGGTTTACAAGCGGATTGTCAATCTGAATTAGGAAAATACCAAGAAGCTTTAGATTTATATTTAGAAGCTGCTGAATTAAATGAAAACGAATTAACTACGCCTACTTATTTATTTAAAGCGGGTTTAGTTGCTGAAGAGATGAAAAATTATGAGGAAGCAACTGAGTTGTATACAAGAATTAAGAGTAATTTCTTGAATTTCTCAAACGCTAAATCTATTGATAAATATATTGCGAGAGCAAAAAACAGAAAATAATTGTGGCTACATCCTTAAAAAATTTATCGGATTATTCCAAAGATACTCTACCAAACGCTGCCGATTTTAAAATCGGCATCGTTGTTTCTGAGTGGAATGATTCCATTACTAATAACTTGTTAGCAGGAGCAAAAAAAGCTTTAGCCGACAACAATGTTCCAGATAGTAATATACTTCTACGTTATGTCCCAGGAGCGTTTGAATTACCTTTAGCAGCACAATGGATGTTAGACGAAACAGATGTGGATGGGGTAATCGCTATCGGTGTTGTTATTCAAGGTGAAACTAAACATTTTGATTTCGTTTGTAAAGGAACTACCGATGGATTAATGAAAGTAATGTTAGAATATAACTCTCCAGTTTCTTTTTGTGTGTTGACAGACAATATAATTCAACAATCCATAGATCGTTCAGGAGGGAAGCATGGAAATAAAGGGATTGAATGTGCAATAGCTTGTATTAAAATGATCGCCTTAAAAAAGTCTTTTGAAAAATAAAAAGTATGACATTAATTAAATCTATTTCAGGGATTAGGGGGACTATTGGAGGAAAAGTAGATGATGGACTTACTCCAATTGACACTGTTAAATTTGCAGCAGCATACGGTACATGGTTAAAAAATCAGTATCCTTCAAAAAAAATAAAAGTAGTCATAGGTCGCGATGCTCGATTATCAGGACAAATGATTTCAGATTTAGTTTGTAGTACATTGATTGGATTAGGTATTGATGTTGTAAACTTAGGACTTTCTACTACTCCAACCGTTGAAATTGCTGTCCCAATGGAAGAAGCTCAAGGTGGTATTATTTTGACTGCAAGCCATAACCCAAAACAATGGAACGCTTTAAAGTTATTGAATTCACGAGGTGAGTTTATTTCTAGTGCAGAAGGTGAATTATTATTAGAGATAGCAAATAAAGAAGCATTTGACTTCGCAGAAGTAGACGATATTGGAATTATTTCAAATGATGAAACTTACCTGCAAAAACATATCGATGCTGTAATAGGTTTAGACTTAGTTGACATAGAAGCAATTAAAAAAGCAGATTTCTCGATTGTAATTGATGCAGTTAATTCTACTGGAGGAATTTTTGTTCCTGCATTATTAAAAGCATTAGGAGTAACAAAAATTACAGAAATGTATTGTGACCCTTCAGGTCATTTCCCGCATAATCCAGAACCACTACCAGAACATTTGACAGATTTATCGAATAAAATTAAAGCAGTTGGAGCAGATTTGGGAATAACTGTGGATCCTGATGTAGATCGTTTAGCTATGGTTTGTGAAGATGGTTCTATGTTTGGTGAAGAATACACATTAGTAGCTGTTGCAGATTATGTATTGACTCATACACCAGGAACTACTGTTTCTAACATGTCTTCAACTAAAGCCTTGAGAGATATAACAGAAAGTAAGGGACAAACCTATTTTGCAGCAGCTGTTGGAGAAGTGAATGTTGTATCAAAAATGAAAGAAAATAATGCCGTAATTGGCGGTGAAGGAAATGGTGGTATTATATATCCAGCTTCACACTATGGGCGAGATGCATTAGTGGGTATCGCATTGTTTTTAAGTCACTTAGCGAAAAAATCAATGAAATGTTCTGATTTAAGAGACTCTTTTCCAAAATATACAATCTCCAAAAATAAAATTGAATTAACACCGAATATTAATGTCGACTCAATTTTAGCAAAAATGGCTGAAAAATATAAAAACGAAGAAGTGGACACTTTAGACGGAGTTAAAATATATATAGGTGATGAATGGGTTCATTTGAGAAAAAGCAATACGGAACCAATTATTCGGATATATTCTGAAAGTAATTCAGAAGAAAATGCAAATAGATTTGCGTTAAAAATAATGGATGAAATAAAAGAATTTTGTTAATCTATTTGTTTTAAATAGGATACTTATATTTGTAAACTAAAATATATACTTAAAATGGCAATAATTATAACTGACGAATGTATTAATTGCGGTGCTTGTGAGCCAGAATGTCCAAACAATGCAATTTATGAAGGTGGTGCTGAATGGAGATATTCCGATGGTACATCTTTAAAAGGAATGATTACAACATTAAATGGAGATGATATTGATGCCCAACATGCATTTGAACCCGTTGATATGGATGTGTATTATATTGCTACGGATAAATGTACTGAATGTGTTGGTTTTCATGATGAACCACAATGTGCAGCGGTATGTCCAGTAGATTGTTGTGTTGATGATCCGGACCATAGAGAATCAGAAGAAGAATTACTGGCAAAGAAAGATTTTATGCATTTGTAATACTAAAGTTTGAAAAATAACGTTTTATCAATATGAAAGCTGTTACTATATTTCTTTTATGTCTGATAAGTTCAACAATATTTAGTCAAAATGATACATTGATAACCAATCGTGAAAAACGATTGGTTATTTTTTTGGATACTCTTAGAGCAGCTAAAACAAATTCAGAAAAATTAATTGCAAATCAAGTTTTTAGAAAATATTTATTGGAAACCATTCAATTAAGTGAATCCTATACCTACCCTTTCCATAAATTATCATCTTTAGGTTCCATCACAAGTCCAGATAATGAATTCAGACTTTTTAATTGGAATGTAGAAATGGAAGATGAATCGAATCAATTTTATTGTTTTCTAATTCGAAAGGGAAAAAGAAAAAGTAAAAATAAAGTGATTGAATTTTTAGAAAAGAATACAGTTAATTCAAATTCACAAGATGTTTTAACCGAAAACAATTGGTACGGTGCACTTTATTACAAAATAATTCCAATAAAAAAAGGGTCCAAAACAATGTACACACTATTAGGGTGGAAAAGTAACAGTACAGTAAGTCATTATAAATTAATAGATATACTAACTATCTATGGAACGCATGTCAAGTTTGGTGATTTAATATTTAAAAACAAAACGGAATTAAAACGAAGAATTTGCTTTGAATATTCTAAAAAATCTATTATGAGTTTGAAATTCGAACCTTTGTATGAACGAATAATTTTTGATCATTTATCCCCAGAATCCCCTTCTATGAATGGTTTTTATGAATATTATGTCCCAGACATGTCACACGATGCATATGTGTATGAAGAGGAAAAATGGATTTTCAAAGAAGATGTAATTGGTATTAATTCCCCAAGTAAAGAAACAATTAAGCAAACCTCAATAGACCCAGTAAGTGGTGAAATAATAGAAATAGAAGTACAAAATGAATGGGTTGATCCTTCCGATAAAAATGCTCCTGGAGGTGGTGGAAAACACACTCCTGTAATTCCAAAAAATAAAAAATAAAATAATTCAAAAGCTTACCACGTATTACTTCAATGTTAATTAACTATTATTATTTGATAAGCATTGAAAACTTATATTTTGTAATGATTTTTTATTAAATAATGCATTATATTTACTATTAAATTAATTAACTTCTATTTCAGAAAAATTTATTTTTTTTAAAACTTAATAGGTATAGAATATGGAATATGACAAAAGAAATGATCGTAATGACGAAGTGTTTAGTAAGTCAATTAAAGCTGGTAAACGTACCTACTTCTTCGATATAAAAACTACGAAAGGAAATGAATTATACTTAACACTTACTGAAAGTAAAAAAGTATTTGAGGATGGTCGTGAATATTTCCAAAAGCACAAAATCTTTTTATATAAAGAGGATTTTGCCAAATTTAAAGAAGGGTTAGATGAAATAATGGACAAATTGAATGAATTAAACGAGAGTGGAGATTTTCGTACAGATTCTTTTGTAAGAAATGATAAACCGGACGATTCTTTTACATTTGATAGTTTATAATCTTGATTTTTAACAAAAAAAGTTGATAACTATTTTGCCAATTTTTCGTGAATTTCGTAGAGATATAACTTATCTTTATATTCTAAATTCAAAGAAATGGGGAAGATTATTGCAATTGCAAATCAAAAAGGTGGCGTAGGTAAAACTACTACTTCTATAAATTTAAGTGGAAGTTTAGGTGTTTTAGATAAAAAAACACTACTTGTTGACGCTGACCCACAAGCAAATGCTACATCAGGAGTTGGTTTAGATCCAAAAAATTCACGCAATTTATACGAATGTTTAATTAATGATGTAGATCCTCGAGAATTAATTATTCATACCGAAAATCCTCATTTGGATATCCTTCCATCACATATTGATTTAGTTGGTGCTGAATTAGAGATGATTAATTTGCCCAATCGTGAATATATGCTAAAACAAGCATTAAACAAAATTCGCGATGAATATGATTTTATTATTATTGATTGCTCTCCTTCATTAGGTTTGATTACTTTAAATGCCTTAACTGCTGCTGATTCCGTCATCATTCCTGTTCAGTGTGAATATTATGCATTGGAAGGGTTAGGGAAATTATTAAATACCATAAAAATTGTGCAGGGTAGATTAAACGAAAAGTTGGAAATTGAGGGTATATTATTAACAATGTACGATACACGTTTACGCCTTGCAAATCAAGTAGTTGATGAAGTTAAGACACATTTTCAAGAACTTGTATTTGAAACGGTTATTCATCGAACTACAAAATTAGCTGAAGCTCCTAGCTTTGGAGAAACCATAGTTATGCATGACGCAGCTTCAAAGGGTGCAATAAACTATTTGAATTTTGCTCGTGAAATCTTACAAAAAAATGACATGACACAGATATCAAATAACGACAAATCAATTTCATTATAAAATGGGTTCAGATCAAAAGAAAAAAGGTGGACTTGGGCGTGGATTAGATGCCTTATTAGATAATACCTCAGATTTAACAAATAGAAATCCTTTAAATGAATCTTCACGTTTGGGGTCAGTAGCAATGATTTCAATAAAAGATATTGAGGCTAATCCATTCAATCCAAGAACTCATTTTGAAAAAGAAGCGTTAGAAGAATTAAGTAAAAGTATAGAAGTTCATGGAATTATTCAGCCATTGACTTTACGCAGTACAGGAAGAGATAAATATCAATTAATTTCTGGAGAAAGACGTTTTCGAGCTTCTCAATTAGCTGGTTTGATGGAAGTTCCTGCATACATTCGAGTTGCAAATGACCAATCAATGTTAGAAATGGCATTGGTTGAAAACATTCAAAGAGAAGATTTGAATGCGATTGAAGTTGCACTTTCTTACCAAAGATTGATTGAAGAATGTGCTCTTACGCAAGAGCAGATGAGTCAAAAAATTGCCAAAAGCAGATCCAGTATAACAAATCATTTACGATTATTAAAACTCCCTGCTGAGATTCAAAAATCGGTAAGAGATGGAGAAATTTCTATGGGTCATGCACGTGCTTTAGTTTCCGCAGGAGATGAAGAATTACAATTGTCATTACATCAGCATGTTTTAATTGAACAATTATCCGTTCGTGAATTAGAATTATTAATTCGTGACGGAATTTCAACAAAGAAAACTCCGCCATCAAAACCTAATCTACCAATCCATACATTAGATAAAATTCAAGGTGATTTTTGTTTAAATTTTTCTGATAAAACATCAACTCGAGTTGAAATTAAAAAAAGCGCTAACGGTTCTGGCAAAATTACAATTCAATTCAATTCTGAAGTGGATTTAAATAGAATAATAGAAATATTAAATAAATGAAAATTTTAGTTTTCATTTTTATTTTCTTTAATGTCTATAGCTATAGTCAGAATGATACTGTAAATGATTCAATAAAAAATAGTTATCATTCAGCCAAAAAATCTGCATTTTTATCCTTGATTATACCAGGTGCTGGCCAAATATACAATCAATACTATTCTCCTAAAGGTAAATATGGCGCTTATTGGAAAGTACCTTTAATTTATTCCTCATTATTTGGTACAGGAAAATTATTATTGGATGCAATTAATTTGGAAAAAGAATTAAAAGTAGAATATTACAACCGGGACAATTCTAATAATCCTATTTCGCCTAAATGGGCAAACTATTCTCAAAATGATTTGATTATTTTACATGAAAATGCGGTCAAAAAACGCACAATGTTTATGTTATTAGTAGGAGGATTTTATGCATTACAGATTATTGACGCTTCGGTTGAAGCACATTTTTTACATTTTGATATAAGTCCAACCATTTCGATGCAAATTCAACCTTCTTTTTATCAAAATACAGCAGGATTAAACCTTTGTATTAACTTTAATTGATCTAATTTTAAAGAATTCGAGAAGAAAGCTTATATTTAGGTCGAAAAAAATAAACGATTTATTTTAATAAATAATATATGAAGATTGGATTAGTTGGTTATGGAAAAATGGGGCGAGCAATCGAAGAAATTGCGATAGAAAGAGGTCACGAGATTTTATTTAAATCAAATAGTGTATTTCCATTAAATTCTAAAGATATCGAATCAGTTGACGTAATAATTGAGTTTACTAAACCAGATTTAGCTAAACAACATATAGATTTGGTTCTTAAATATAACACTCCAATTATAGTGGGGACTACAGGATGGAACGAGCAATTAAAAGAAGTTGAAGAATCTGTAAAACAATCTAATGGAAGTTTATTATATGCGAGTAATTTCAGTATTGGAGTGAATTTATTTTTTGAATTAAATCGTAAATTAGCTGAATTATTAGGTAATTATTCCGATTACAAACCTTCAATAAATGAAATTCATCACACTCAAAAAGTGGATGCACCAAGTGGAACAGCAATAACACTTGCTAATGATATTATAGAAAATAATGCTTCCTATTTTTCTTGGGTATGTTCAGAAGGAAAGGTTCCTCATACTGCAAATGGTCAATTAGGAGTTGTAGCACATCGTATACCAGATGTACCTGGCACACACACTATAGCTTATACTTCAGATATAGATACAATATCGATTACACATCAGGCGCATAACCGAAGAGGATTTGCACTTGGTGCTGTATTAGCAGCAGAATGGATAATAAATAAAAAAGGAATATATACTATTTCAGACATGTTAAAAGACTTATAGAATTAAAAAATAGCATATGAATGTATTTTATTATTATTTAATCATATTTGCTCACCCTTATTTGGCTATGTGGTGGACAAGTTTTGAAAAAGCAGGTAGAAAGTCTTGGGAGGCATTAATACCTGGCTATAATTATTATGTAGCATTTAAAATAGCGAATAATAAACCTTGGTGGTGTTTATTAATGATTTTTCCTGGTATTCATATTTGGATGTGGGCAGTTTTAAATGTCAGCTATATACGTAAGTTTGGTAAATATTCATGGCAAGAAACTTTACAAGGTATTTTCTTTCCATATGTATTAATGTCTAAGTTGAAAAATAGTGAAGTAGTTGCACCTACTAATTGGGCCAATCCTAAAGATGTTGAAGAACGAAGAGTTGGAGATCACCTAGTTTTGTTTTTTACAGTTCCAGTTGTTGGTCATTTAGTTGCATTTATTTTCGGCTTCTTTAGTAAGAAAAAAACAGGTCAAAAGTCTACCTATAAAGAATGGGGTGATACAATTTTGTTTGCTTTGGTAGCTGCAAGTATTATCCGTACTTACGTTTTTGAACCATTTCAAATTCCAACAGGATCGATGGAGAAAACGTTATTGGTTGGTGACTTTTTGTTTGTAAATAAATTAGCGTATGGAAGTAAAGTTCCTGTTACACCAGTTTCTTTTCCTTTAGTTCATAATACCATTCCTTTTATTGATGTAAAATCATATTCCGATATTGAGACAATAAACTATACGCGACTTCCTGGATTAGGTAAAGTGAAACGAAATGATGTAGTAGTTTTTAATTATCCTTCTGGAGATACAGCGGTTTACGATCCTAGAATGCCAAATGGATTAATGGGTCACGATTATCATGGTATATTAATTGATGAAGCAGAGCGTATGTTTTTTCAAAAATATGGTCGTGATGATTTTATGCGAAGTATAGCGGATAGTATAGTGAAAAGTACACCTGCATTTCGAAATACTCCGAATAAACTATATGAAATTGCTTATAAAAATGCTACATCACGAATCATGGAGAGTAAAGGGGAAGAATTTATTAATCACCTAGATTTTTGGAAAGCAAAAGCTCGTAAAATGTTAGCCGTTGACAAAGTCGCAATGGATAATCGTGAGGGTAGAATTATTAAACACTATGGTTTAATTTACCGTCCAGTTGATAAACGTGAAAATTACATTAAACGTTGTGTTGGTATACCTGGGGATAGATTGGAAATTATAAATTCAATTTTATTCATTAATGGAAGTATGGCATATGTTGCAGAAAATCAAAATTTACAATATACCGTATCAAATTTCCAAAATACTGGTTCTTCTTCTTCATTTAATAACATGATGTATGAACAATATGGTTTAGAGCCTTCCGATAATTCTAATGATCCTGTAAGGGGGTGGAGAGGAGATTACTCGATTTTAAGTGATAATGGAAATACCATGGAATTACAGATGAATCTGACAAAAACTGAAAAAAATAAGTTAGAACATGATTTTCCAAATGCAAAATTCAAATTAAATGTTTGTAATAAAAAAGAGTACGCTCGACATAAAGAAGCTTTAAAAAAAGGATTTAATAAATTGGAAAAATTAGAAAATCTACGTTACTTCCCTCGTGATGTTAATCATGGTAATTCAGTTGTGAACTTTGAAAAAATAACTATACCGGTTAAAGGTTCTGTGGTAACATTAACTTCTAAAAATATTGCATTATATAGACGTATAATTACTGCCTACGAAGGTCATTCCTTGGTCGAAAAAAATGGTGTTTTTATAATTGATGGAAAAAAAACTACTACATATAAATTCAGTATGAATTACTATTGGTTAATGGGAGATAATCGTTATAATTCAGCGGATTCTCGTTTTTGGGGTTTTGTTCCAGAAGATCATATCGTAGGTAAAGCATCGGTTGTTTGGTTGTCCAAATCACCGTTAAGTAATTTGAATTTCTTTACAAATATTCGTTACGAAAGAATTTTAAAATTCATAAAATAATGTCTGTTATTTTTCCAATAGCATATTTTGGAAGTATTTCGTATTACAAAGACTTGATTTCTGAGAAAGATATTATTTTTGAAATTAACGAGAATTACTTAAAACAAAGTATTAGAAATAGAACTAAGATTCTTTCTGCAAACGGAGTTATGGAGTTAAGTATACCAGTTGTTAAAAAAGATGGTTCTAAAACATTAACTAAAAACATTCAAGTTTCAAATTCAAAAGATTGGAGAAAAGACCATTGGAGAGCTATTGAAAGCGCTTATAAAAATGCAGCGTATTTTGATTTTTATGGAGATGAAGTGAAAGAATTAATTTACAATGAATCTATTTATTTGGTTGATTTTATAAAACAAATTGAAAGTCGAATAAAAAAATGGTTAGACCTCCCCTATTTTTCTAGTGATTCAGAAGAATTTATTTTAATATCGGATAGGTCAACGGATTATCGTTTTGGATATACTTCTCATCCTTTTACTAGTGAATATAATTATTTTCAAGTCTTTCGAGATAAAGATTCATTTGTTGGAGATTTAAGTATTTTGGATGCCATTTTTAATCTTGGCCCTATGACAAGAAAATTGCTAGTTAACTAATTTCAAATGTTAGAAAAAGAAAAGGTTTATACGTTGTTGAAATCAGAGTTAATTCAAAGAATTTCCGCTCTGAAAAATGTGTTAAATTCTAGTTTTGAAGCGGTAGCGAGTGAAGACACAAAGAGTTCTGCAGGTGATAAACATGAGACTTCCGTTTCCATGGCACAATTAGAACAAGAGAAATTGACACATCAGATTAATGTTTTATTGTCATTAGAACAACAATTAATTAAAATTCAATCAGATACTATTCATACACAAGTTCAATTGGGTAGCTTAATTGAAACAAATAAAGGTGTGTTTTATATTTCGATCGGATTAGGAAATATAAAATCAAATGATTTCAATTTTTTTGCTGTTGGTAAAGAAGCGCCTTTGGTACAATTACTTATAGGTAAAAAAGTTGGTCAAGTTGTAGAATATAATGGAAGTAAAACAGAGATAATTCGTATTGTATAATTATGTTTTTCAATTCCATACATTTTGCTTTATTTCTCCCTATTGTATTTATATTTTATTGGTTTTTAGCTAAGGGTAAAATACGAATACAAAACACAATTTTAATAATAGCGAGTTATTATTTTTATGCTTGTTGGGATTGGCGTTTTTTATTTTTATTGATTTTTTCAACCGTTTTAGATTTTTATACTGGAATTCAGATTTTTGAAGTTAATTCGATAAAAAAGAGAAAAATATGGTTATGGATAAGTATTACGATTAATTTAGGTTTTTTAGGGGTTTTCAAATACTATAATTTTTTTATTGAATCTTTTAGTGAAGCTTTTGAACTAATAGGTTTCAACGTTACACTAAGTTCATTGTCAATCATCCTTCCCGTTGGAATTTCATTTTATACTTTTCATGGTTTATCCTATGTTATCGATATTTATAAGAATCGAATTCATCCAGAAAAAGATTTTCTAAACTATTCTCTATTTGTTAGTTTTTTCCCTTTACTTGTAGCAGGTCCAATTGAACGAGCAACGCATTTACTCCCTCAAATCAAAAATGAACGTAAATTCGATTATTTAAAAGCAGTCGATGGTTTACGCCAGATAATTTGGGGACTTTTCAAAAAAGTAGTCATTGCAGATAATTGTGCGATGTATGCGAATCAACTTTTTAATCATACGGAACATTATTCTGGAATGAATTTGGTTATGGGAGCTTTTTTCTTTACAATTCAAATTTATTGTGATTTTTCAGGTTATTCAGACATAGCCTTAGGTACAGCTCGTTTGTTCGGAATTGAGTTATTAAAGAACTTTGCTTTTCCCTATTTTTCGAGAAATATTGCTGAATTTTGGAGAAGATGGCATATTTCATTGTCTTCTTGGTTTAAAGATTACTTATATATCCCTTTAGGAGGAAGTAAAGGCGGTGCGTATTCCCGTATTCGTAATACATTCATAATCTTTATCGTGAGTGGATTTTGGCACGGTGCTAATTGGACATTTATTGTGTGGGGATTTTTAAATGCTTTGTTTATTATGCCTTCTATTTTAATGAAAAATAATAGAAATCATTTAGATGTTGTTGCTAAAGGAAAAATTCTCCCAAGTTTTTTTGAATTTACCTCCATCCTATTTACTTTCTCATTAACTATGTTAGCATGGGTATTCTTTAGGGCTACATCCATAGGGAATGCTTTTACTTATATTCAAAGAATTTTTACAAGTGACTTATTTTTATTTCCAACTGTTTTTCCTGTTCTATTACTTAGTATAGTAGTACTCTTTTTTATCATAGAATGGTTAGGGAGAGAAAATTCGTATGCCATTGAGAAATTATTTTTAAACCGACCTAGTTTTATACGTTACGTATTTTATTTATTATTAATACTTTGTCTTTTCTTATTTGAAGGAAAAGGAGATCAATTTATTTATTTTCAATTTTAATGATCAAGAATTTTTTACGAAAACTAAGTTATTTTATATTGATTCCATTTATTGTTTCTGGGATAATTGATGCTTTTTTACCTATTACTTTCTTTACACATAGGCATTTTGAAGCAATTAGTTTTCAAAGTGGTATTCCATCAAAAACGAAGTTTTATCCTTTAATTTCGTCTCAAATGTTTGCTGTTGGCGACTTATGTCACCACACTCCTTTCGAAGTATATAAAAATGAGCGATGGGTTACGGATAAATTAGGTTATCGAAATGAAAAGTTTATTCGTAAAGCAGATATTTTGTTTTTAGGCGATTCCTTTTTTCAAGGAAGTGGTTTAAGTCAGGAAGAAACAATATCCGAACAAGTTAATCGTAAATCTACTAAGCATTGGTCAACCTATTCTATGGCTCCGAGTGATATAAATGTATTTTTACGACTACTTGAAGAGAGAGTTATTTCAAAACCAAAAATTCTTGTTTTTTCCTGTGTTGAGAGAAATATTCCTAGCAAGATTGAAAACGATTTTAATAAAAAGAACGGTAACTTAAGAAATGTGTTGAAATCTGTTTTTTCTTACCATAATATGAATGTTTATTTAGATAAAGCATTGAAACATTATTCATTGTTATGGTTAAAAGCTAGATTAAGTGAATCTAAAGGATTAGGAAAGCAAAGTCCTATTAGAAAAGAAATGTTTTTTTTGAAAGGAAAAAATCAAAAATATCCATTAGAAAATATTCCAAATACATTGAAAATACTTAAGTCTTATAAAAAACTTTGTGATTCACTTGACATTTCCTTTTTATTTGTTCCTATGCCAAATAAGGAAACAGTTTATTTCAATTATGTCCCTTTTATGAAACAACCAGACTATTTATTGAAATTGAATACGTTACTTTTAAAAGACAGTATTGAAACAATTAATACTCTTTCCATCTATAACAATTATCTAAAGCATTCAAAACGTTTAGTTTATCATACCGATGATACTCATTGGAACAAAAATGGTGTCGCATTAATTTCAAATGCTATTATAGAAAAAATTTCAACTAATTCAAAAGTGTTCTTCCATAAAACTAGGAAAGGTGTACATTTGTAATAACTAAATATATTTTATGAAATTTATTGGGAATCGCACCAGTTTTGTTGATGATACTAAAAAAACAACAATAATTATTACTCCAGAAAATGTTTTTTGGCATAAAGGATTGATGAGTGCTTGGTTTTCGATGTGGATTGTGATTGGATTTACAATGATGTGGGCATTAAACACCTTTAAATTGAATCAACAAGAAAAATTAATTGTAATTATCTTTTTAGTTTTTTGGTTTTATTATGCATTTAAAGTTGGAAAATCATTGTTTTGGATACTTTGGGGTAAAGAATTAATTAAAATTGAAAAAGATGGTTTGACGATTAAACGTTCAATAAAAGGATACGGAAAATCTACTACTTATTTTTTAGAGAATATTCAAAAAATCAGAGTAACTCAGCCTAAGGAAAATTCGTTTCAAGCAGTATGGGAGAATTCTCCATGGGTACAACAGGGAGAACGAATAGAGTTTGATTATATTAGTAAAACCATTCGTTTTGCTAAAAAATTAAATGAAAAAGATTCTAAATTGTTATTTAATTTGATTACAAAGCGAATAGAACTATATCTTAAAAAATAATCAACGCTAGGTAAATTCAAAAGCAATACTAGTTGTTCTACTCGTACTATTTCCTTCAATTACTTCGTTTCTTATTAATTTTTTTGCATCTTCTTGTTCAAATACTTCTCTAATATTCTTAATATGTCCGCAAGGTACATAGTTTTCTAAAGCCCATTCAATTAACTCATTTACTTTTAGTAGTTTAACTCTTGGTTGCATGGTTTCTGCTAGCACGAAGCGGTTTTTCACTCTTGCTTGATTTGAATTAAATCTTATGTCTTCAGACAAATCACTTAATTGGAGTTTCTGTACTAATTTATTGAATTGTAAATTACTTCCAATAGCAAAAGTAACTTGTTGATTATCTAATGTTTCAAAAATTTCACCATAAGGAGCAATCGAAGGATGTAAGCTACCGATACGTTTTGGAACTATTCCATTCATTAAAAAGGAGGAAGCTTGATTTACTAAACTACATACAGCAGTTTTGTACAATGAAACGTGTACATTTTTTCCTTTATTTGTCTTGTTTCTTTCTAATAAAGCTAGTAATATTCCTTCTTTTAATTGATGGGCGGTTAAAACATCAATTAGCGCAACTGGCATTTTAATTGGGTCTGTATTACTTAAACCATTAATTGACATAAAACCACTTTCTGCTTGTAGAATCAAGTCGTAAGCTACCCTATCTGAATTTTCTCCAAAGCCACTTACCCTTCCGTGAATCAACCTAGGGTTGTGTGTATAAAGTATATCTTTTGTCAGTCCAAATTTTTCATAATCACTGGACTTAAAGTTGGATAATAATATATCCGCACTTTTTATCATTTCGAAAAAAATAATTTTATCTTTATCTTGATTTAAATCGAGAGAAATGTATTCTTTCAAATAATTTACACTTGAAAAGTAGGATGAAATGGAAGAATCCGGAGCTTCACTCGCATTTTTCCATGATCTTGTAACATCTTTATTTGTTGGGTGCTCTATTTTTATAACTTGAGCTCCAAGTTCTGCTAGAAACATCCCAACAGAAGGGCCAGCAAGAACAGTAGAAATATCAATTACTTTAAGGTTTGAAAGCATTATTGTACTCTTTCAATTAGAACTTCTGTAGTTCCTTTTCTAATAAAATTTAATTCTTTGGCTGCTTTTTTTGAAAGGTCGATTAAACGTTTCGATGTTTTGGGTAGGCGATCGTTAATTTTAACATAAACAATAGAATCGTTTTCTAAATTTTTCACTCTTACAATAGAACCAAAAGCTAGAGTTTGATGTGCTGCAGTGTATTTGTTTTGACTAAAAATCTCTCCTGAGGATGTTTGTCTTCCATGAAATTTATTTGCGTAAAACGATGCGTTTCCAGCTTCCATGTAACAATCCTCTTCTGGTAAAAAAGAACATAGTAAAGCAATGCAAATACAAGTAAAAACTATTGAAAAACTATTTTTTTGAAAAAAAATCATTGAATGTATTAAATAAATAAAATCAGACGGCGAATTTAGTGTCATCATTAATAAAAAGATTTCTTAAAATCAACGTTGTTATGAACATGAAAAATAAAGTAATTAACACGTTGTTAACAAGTGTGTTTGTTGAGTGTTTAAATGATTCATTATTAGTTTATTGTGTTTGTAATAAAAATTAACATTCTATAGCAAATTCAGCGATTAGAACTTAATCTTAATATGTATATTTGGAGTCACGGAAATATATTGCCGAAACTTTTTATTATCACACCTATGAAAAAACACATTGTTGCAATGACAGCACTACTTTCAGTCGGTAGTTTGTGGTCTCAACAGAAAAAAATCGATTACGTAGAATACGATTTACCAAATGGTTTACATGTTATTTTACATGAAGAGCATACAGTTCCTATAGTTGCTGTATCCATCATGTACCATGTAGGTTCAAAAAATGAAAAATCGGATCGTACTGGATTTGCTCACTTTTTTGAACATCTTTTATTTGAAGGTTCCTCTAATATAAAACGAGGAGAGTATGCTCAAATTGTTGAGAAAAATGGAGGTACTTTAAATGCTAATACTTCGCAAGATAGAACATATTATTATGAAATAATGCCTTCTAATCAGGTTGAATTAGGTTTATGGCTTGAGAGCGAGCGTTTATTACACGCAAGAGTGGATAAAACAGGAATTGAAACGCAACGTCAAGTTGTTAAAGAAGAAAAAAGACAAAGTGTGGATAACCAACCGTATGCTTCTTTTTTAGCTAACATGAGTAGTCGAGTATTTAAAAAACATCCATACAATTGGGTTCCAATTGGAGCTATGGAACATTTAGATGCTGCACAAGAAGAAGATTATGTGAATTTTTATCGTACATTTTATGTTCCTTCCAATGCTGTCTTATCAATTGCTGGTGATATCAATATTGAAGAAACAAAAAAAATGATTGAAAAATATTTTGGTTCAATTCCTAAGGGACAAGGTATTAATATGTATCGTGATTTTGAGAATTTATCTGATGAAGCGTTCATTACCAAATATGGTGTTGCTAAAACTTTGTTTACTTCTACCAATTTTTTAAAGCCTACGGAACCAGCTGCGATAAAAGCATTGCAAAAGCAATTAGCGACTTCAACTATTATTCCAAAACCATCTGTTATTGAAGAACCAATAAAAGGTCAACAAGTAGATACCATTTATGATAACATTCAATTACCTGGAATTTTTATGGGATATCGTTTTCCTGCTCAAAATGATTTGGATTATCCAGCAATTGAGGTTTTAAATACCATTCTTTCTGAAGGTGCAAGCTCTCGTATGAATAAAAATATTGTTGAGAAAAAACAACTGGCAGTTGAGGCATTTTCATTTGGTATGAAATCTGAAGATCCAGGGCTAGGAGTAGTTGCAACGATTGCATCGGATAAAGTCGATTTAAAGTTATTGCAAGAAGCAATGGATGAAGAAATAGCTAGAATTCAAAATGAATTAGTTAGTCCAGAAGAACTACAAAAAGTAATTAATCAGTATGAAAATACTATTGTATCTTCAAATAGTAGTGTTGCAGGAATAGCTGAAAATTTAGCGGACAATTTTATGTATCGAAAAAGCACCGCTTTAATAAATAAACAGTTAAGTGCATATTTAACGATAACTCGTGAAGATATTCAGCGTGTCGCTAAAAAATATTTAACGAAAGATTCGCGTGTTGTTTTAATTTATTTACCAAAATCTTCCAATTAAGATTCCTATGAAAAAGTATTTATTTCTTTGTATAGCAACGTTTACAAATCTGATCATTTATGGACAAGTAAACCGTTCGATAAGACCAGCTGGATCTGAAGCACCAATCATTAATATCAAGGAGTCAGAAGTATTTACCTTGCCTAATGGTATTACAGTAATTTTATCTGAAAATCATAAAATTCCTAGAGTTTCATTTAATTTAGTTTTAGGATCAAATCAAATTATTGAAGGACCTAAAGCAGGATTAGGTAGCTTGGCTGGAGAATTATTGATGTCTGGAACTGAAAAAAGAACAAAAGATCAACTGGATCAAGAGATTGATTTTATTGGTGCGACGTTACGTTCTTCTTCTCAATCAATTTTCATGCAATGTTTAACTAAACACGCTGAAAAAGGACTAGATTTAATGTCTGACGTTTTGTTACGTCCTACCTTTCCTGAAGAAGAATTCGAAAGATTAAAAAAACGTAAAGAATCTTCTATTTTATCTTCTAAATCGAATCCAGGCTCTATGGCCTCCAATGCGGAAGCAAGAGCTAACTTCCCTTCTGGTCATCCATATGGAGAGATTGAAACAGAAGCTACTTTAAAAGACATCACTATTTCTGATGTGAAAAACTATTATAGAGGGTTGTTTACACCGAAAGGAAGTTATTTAGTTATTGTAGGAGACGTTACAAAAGAACAAGCTAAACGTTGGGCTGAGCATTATTTTGGAACTTGGCAAGGTCATGATAAAATCAATTCTAAATATAATGACGCATATTTTCATAATGGAAATCGTGTGATGTTTGTTGCAAAACCTGGAGCTCCACAATCCGTAATTACGGTTTCATTTCCAATGCATATTAAGGCTGGAGATAAAGATCAATTATTACTTACTACCTTGAATGGTATTTTTGGTGGTGGTGGTTTTGGTGCACGTTTGACACAAAATTTACGTGAAAAAAGAGCATATACTTATGGGTGTTATTCTCGTGCTAATGTAACGGAGGAAGGAAGTTATTATTCCATATCTGGAAATTTCAGAACAGAAGTTACGGATAGTGCAGTGGCTCAAATTTTGTTTGAGCTTGACCGAATTCAAAAAGCTGAAGTGACGGATGAAGAATTACAAGGAATTAAAGCATTATTAGCAGGGAATTTTTCTAGATCATTAGAAAGACCGATGACTATAGCTCAATTTGCACTGAATATCATTAAATATAATTTACCTAAAGATTATTATCAAACTTATCTTAAAAGGTTAGATGCTATTTCAAAAGCGGATATTTTGGCTGCTGCAAAAAATTATTTAACTGCTACAGGTTGTAATATAATTGTAGTAGGTAATCCAGATATTCTTGAGAAATTAAGAAAATTTGATACCGATGGAGCAATTGAGAAGTTAGATGCTTTAGGCCAAGAAGTGAAAGAATTGAAGAAAGCGAATATTTCAAAAGAAGTTCTAATCGAAAATTACTTAAACGCAGTAACTGGTTCGACATCTCTAAAAAAGGCTTTGAAAAAAATTGCTAAAATTGAATCCTTAAAAAGAGAAACTGAACTTACTGCTTCTCAAATTCCAATGCCAATAGTTAAAACAGATTATTACCAAGGTGAAGACAAAGAAGCAATGGTATTGACTATGAGTGGAAATACAATGCAAAAAAGCGTTTTTGATGGTGTTAAAGGATACGAAGAGGATCAAAGAGGAAAAACACCGATGAACCAAGAGACTTTAGCTGCTAAAAAGAAAGTTGCTGGAATTTTTCCTGAAGTTAATTTTGCAAAAAACAATGTAAATTATCAATTATTAGGCATTGAAGTTGTAAATGGAAAAGAAGCATATGTTGTTAAGTTTTCCGATGGTGTTAAAGAAACATTTGACTATTTTGATGTTGCAACTTTTTATAAAATTAGATCTATTTCTTCAGAGGAAGGAAATGAACAAATTTTCAACTTTGGAGATTTCAAAGTTGTAAGTGGCATTGTTTTACCATATACAATGTCCATTGATATGGGAGGAATGACTCTAAACGGAATTGTAAAAAATATTGAAATAAATAGTAAAATAGACGCTTCTATTTTCGAATAAAACAAAGCAAATGATAGCAAGTATATTAAAAAAGATTTTTGGGGATAAGGCAAATAAAGAACAAAAAGAATATCAACCAATTATCGATAAGGCAAATGAATTCTTTACTCAGTTTAGTACATTGTCTGATAATGAATTAAGAGGCAAAACTTTAGGTTTTCAAAAACTTATAAAAGATAATACACAAGATCTAGAGAATCTGATAGAGGAATTAAGAGTAAAATCGAATGACCCTGCTACCTCAGTAGATGATAAAGAGCCTCTTTTTGAAAAAATGGATGCTTTATCGAAAGAGGTTAACCAAAAAATCGAAGAGGTTTTATTAGAAATTCTTCCTGAAGCATTCGCTGTTGTTAAAGAAACATCAAGAAGATGGGCTGAAAACGGAAAGTTAGAGGTTACTGCACAGGATTTTGATAAAGAGTTAGCAAATCGAAAAGATGGTATTACTATAAATGGTGATCAAGCGATTTGGCATAATGAATGGACTGCTGCAGGTGTACCTGTAAAATGGTCTATGGTACATTATGATGTTCAATTAATGGGTGGAGCTGTACTTCATAAAGGTAATATTGCAGAAATGCAAACAGGTGAAGGTAAAACTCTAGTAGCTACCCTACCTGTGTATTTGAATGCGTTGTCTGGAAAAGGAGTTCATTTGGTTACGGTGAATGATTACTTAGCTAAACGTGACTCTGAATGGATGGGACCACTTTATCAATTCCACGGATTGAAAGTTGATTGTATTGATAAACATCGACCTAATTCTCCAGAAAGAAGAGAGGCTTATCTTGCAGATATCACGTTTGGAACAAACAATGAATTCGGGTTTGATTACTTGAGAGATAATATGGCGAGTAATCGTGAAGATCTTGTTCAAAGAGAGCATCATTTTGCTATTGTCGACGAGGTCGATTCTGTTTTGATTGATGATGCCCGTACTCCATTAATTATTTCAGGTCCTACCCCTAAAGGTGATGAACATGAATTTCATGAATTAAAACCACGTGTTGTAAAATTAGTAGATGCTCAAAAAGCGTATGTTAATCAAGTTTTAGTGGAAGCTAAAAAATTATTAGCTGTTATTAATTCCCCTGGAGATGATAAAAAAGATGTTAAATCAGCATTAGAAGAAGGTGGAATAGCTTTGTTAAGAGCACATAGAGGTCTACCAAAAAACAAGCCTCTAATCAAATTCTTGTCTGAACCTGGTATAAAAGCTCACTTACAAAAAGTGGAAAACACCTATATGGCAGAACAAGGAAAGCATATGAAAAAAATTGATGCTGAATTATTCTTTGTCATAGATGAGAAAAATAATACGATTGAATTAACTGAAAAAGGAATAAACTTAATATCAGATGGTGATAATTCTGATTTTTATGTTATTCCCGATATTGGAGGCGAAATTGCTAGACTTCAAAAAGAAGCACTTAGTCTTGAAGAGACGCAAATTCGTAAAGACATTTTAATACGCGATTTTAGTGTGAAGTCAGAACGTATACACTCAGTAAATCAATTATTAAAAGCCTATACCCTTTTTGAAAAAGAAGTGGAATATGTAATAATGGATGGAAAAGTAAAAATCGTTGATGAGCAAACTGGTCGTATCATGGAGGGTCGTCGTTATTCAGACGGACTTCACCAAGCGATTGAAGCGAAAGAAAATGTAACGATAGAAGCTGCTACTCAAACCTATGCAACTATTACATTACAGAACTATTTCCGTATGTATCATAAGCTTGCGGGTATGACTGGAACCGCAGAAACGGAAGCTAAAGAATTTTGGGATATTTATAAATTAGACGTTGTTGTTATTCCACCTAATAGAAATATTTCACGTAAGGATTTAAATGATTTAGTATATCGTTCTGCACGTGAGAAATTCTCTGCAGTGATTGATGAAACAGAACGTTTGGTTAAGGAAGGTCGACCAGTATTGGTTGGTACTACAACGGTTGAAATTTCTGAATTTTTGAGTAGGTCATTTAAAATGAGAGGAATTCCTCATCAAGTTTTGAATGCAAAACATCACCAAAAAGAAGCTGAAATTGTTGCGGAAGCTGGTAAAGCTGGAGCAGTTACCATTGCAACGAATATGGCTGGTCGTGGTACAGACATTAAACTTGGAGAAGGAGTAAAAGAAGCTGGAGGTTTAGCTATCATAGGTACAGAACGACATGATTCTCGTCGTGTAGATAGACAGTTACGTGGTCGTGCAGGAAGACAAGGTGATCCAGGTTCTTCTCAATTTTTTGTTTCCTTGGAAGATGATTTAATGCGTAAGTTCGGTTCTGAACGAATAGCAAAGATCATGGACAGAATGGGATTGAAAGAAGGTGAAGTGATTACGCACAGTATGGTTTCTAAATCGATTGAGCGTGCGCAGAAAAAAGTGGAAGAAAACAACTTTGGAATGCGTAAACGTTTATTGGAATATGATGATGTAATGAGTGCACAACGTAAAGCGATATACAAAAAACGTCACAATGCATTATTTGGAGATCGTTTGAGTTTAGATATTGCAAATATGTTGTATGATGTATCTGATTCTATAGTTTACAATTTCCCTCATGTTTCGCAATACCAAGATTTTACTTTCGAATTATATCGTGTATTGGGAATTGAATCTCCAGTGTCAGAAGCTGAATTTTCAACATTAGATAAAAATGCTATCGCTGATTTAGTGTATAATGCAGTTGTGGTTCACTATAAGCAAAAAAATGATCGTATTATTCAAAAATCATTTGGTCAAGTGAAAAGTGTTTATGAAAATCATAACAATACTTTTGAGAACATCCTCTTCCCTCTTTCAGACGGTGTTAAGGAGATGCAAATGGTTGTGAGTTTGAAAGAAGCGTATGATTCTAATGGAACTGCATTGATTACCTCATTTGAACGTAATGTAACTTTAGCTTTGATTGACGAAGAATGGAAAGAGCACTTACGTGAGATGGATGATTTACGTACATCTGTTCAACAAGCTGTATACGAACAAAAGGATCCATTAATAGTATACAAACTCGAGTCATTTGAGTTATTTAAATCGATGTTAGGTCGTTTGAATTTACAAACGGTTGAATCATTGGTGAAAATGGATATTGCTTATGAACAAGAATCTATTCAAAGTACAAATCGTGTTGCTGCAATTCAAAATCATTATGAAAAAGCACAATTAGGTTCTGGAATTGAAGACGCAGAAATTGTTGAGGAAGAAGTAATTAAAAAACAACCAATTGTAGTAGAACCTAAAATTGGTAGAAATGATGCTTGTCCTTGTGGAAGTGGTAAAAAATTCAAACAATGTCACGGTAAATAATTGATAATAAAATATTAAAAAAAGAGGCTGTCTCAAAACCAATTTGAGCAGCCTCTTTTTTATTTTCTATAAATTACCTCAAGAATTCTATTTTTTATTTTTGAAAGATTCTAATGGAGTAAAAAAATATTTTAACGTCTAAAACTGCGCTTTTAGGCTGTTTTTTTCCTAATATTTTGCGCTATTGCTAATAATCCCCATTCGATTTCAACTTTATCCTTACCACGAAGCATAAATCGTTTAAATTTATGGTTGTTTTTAATGTTTCCAAAAACAGGTTCTACATCAATACATCTTTTTTTCCTTTTCTCTATTCCTTCCTCGCTATTTAATAATGTAAAAGCTTTTAATCGTTGTCGGTTTAGATTTTCATTTACTTCAATGGTCCGATTCCCCTTTGATTTATGACATTTCCCATTTAATGGACAGTTTGAACAGTTTTGAGCTTGATATTTTTTAATATTTTGTTCAAAGCCTGTACTAGTTCTTTTTACCGTTGAACCAATATAGTGCATTTGTTGCCCCATTGGACAGATGTAGCTATCGCTTTCTTGTTGATAATATAGTTTGTCAGAACTAAAAGGACTTTTATCTTGAGTAGCTTGATGTT
>CANGOF010000038.1 GCA_947455515.1 Flavobacteriia bacterium | reverse complement strand
TATGCAGTTCATTTTAATTTTACACAAGACACTCGTATTTCTTTTGGAATAAATCTTGGTGCAAGACAGATGACTTTTTCCAATCGATCTATTACAACGTATCAAGCGGATCCTGCAACGCAAAAGAGTAGTACGTTTTATAGTCCGATTGCAAGTTTTGGTACTTGGTGGGATGGAAAAAATTATTTTATTGGTTTGAGTTTGGATCAGTTAACAGCATCTAAGTGGAGTGAAATGGGAGTAGAATCTTATTACCGCTTGCATTACAATCTTTCCAGTGGGTTTAGGTACTCGATTAATGAAAACTACACCATTGTTCCTAATTTATTAGTTAAAAAAACAATGAATTCTCCTATGTCTATTGATTTGAATGCATTTTTAGATTTCAAAGATGCTTTCAAAATAGGGGTAGGATTACGTAATAATGAATCTTTTTTAGGAATGTTTCAAGTCCGATTTAAAGATCAATTTGCTTTTGGGTATTCGGTTGACTTTATCAGTTCTAAGTTGAGCACTGTAGCTATGTTTACCCATGAAGTTTCCTTGCATTATTCCACGTGTGAGACAAGGGTTTCTGATAAATTATCGTGTCCGTTATTCTAGAATAGTTTCTAAAAATTTGCTGTTTAAAACTATTAGCTTTATCGATTTTAATAGGTAGACTATTTCCGATATTTGTTAGTCAAGTAAAACACTAATTAACTATGAAAAACTCAATCATTGCTCTATTTACTATCAGTTTGTTGATGGTAGCTTGTGTTCCGATGAAAAAATACAATGATATTAAGGATAAAGCACGATTATGTGAGGAAGAATTAAATGCATTGAAAGAAAAAGCAATTACTTACGAGACAAAGTCGAACGAATTAGAAGCAAATTTAACTGCTCTTCAAAAAGAAGCTGCGCAATTAAAAATCGATACTACCCAACTTGGTGAAAAGCTACGTGATTTGCGTTCGAAGTTTGGAAAGTTAGAAGAACAAAATACTGCGTATGAAAAACGCATAGAGCACGATCGTGCTACGGTTGCTAAAAGCGCAGGAAGTATGCAGGCAGAGATGGATGCAAAAAGTGTAGAGCTACATCGTAAACAAGATGTCTTAAAGGAATTAGAAGAAGAGTTGAAAGACAAACAACGTTTATTAGCTGAACGTGAAAAACGTGTAAATGAGTTGGAAGAGATGATGCAACGTAAAGATGACGCTGTTAAATTACTTCAGAAAAAAGTTGCCGATGCATTGTTAGCCTATAAAAATCGTGGACTAACGGTGGTAAATAAAAACGGTAAAATCTATGTGAGTTTGGAAGCTAAGTTGTTATTCAAAACTGGAAGTACTGAAGTGGAACCAGAAGGTAAAACAGCGTTGATAGATTTAGCGAAAGTGTTAGAAAATGAAAAAGAATTAGAGATTATTGTAGAAGGTCATACAGATACAGATAAATTAACACGTGCTGGTCACCCAAAAAACAATTGGGAGCTGTCTGTTTTACGTGCTACATCTGTCGTTGAGATTATGACTGCTAACACAGCAATTAGTCCAACGATATTAATGGCTGCAGGTCGTGGTGAATACCATCCAGTAGATGAAGTGGATAAAGCTAAGAATCGTAGAATTGACATTATCATTTCTCCGAATTTGAATGCTTTGTATGAATTAATAAGTAAGTAGTCTTCGGCTCCGCTCAGACTGACTTACGGCTCCGCTCAGACTGACTTACGACTCCGCTTAGATTGACTTTAGATTTTTAGACATACTAGAACAAAAAATTAGATACCAACTACCATGCAAGATATATTCGATAAATTTCAGATTACGGAAGTTATCCATTCGTATACGATTCATTTAGACATTGAGCGAATAGATGTGTGTCGTGATTTATTTATCGCAGATGGTAAATTAGAATTGCGTATTGGTAAAGCAAAAGGAAAAGAAGAAATAGAGGATTTATTAGCTAAAATACTGGAGTTTACTCGTGGTAAAAGACACTTTATAACGAATACCTTAGTTGATTTACATGAAGGCGGAGCGTATGCACAGAGTTATTTGTTGGTAGTAGATGCGATTGAATCTACCAATACCATCATGACTGGGGTTTACCATGATACGTTTGTGAAGGAGGATGGTGTTTGGAAGATACACACCAGAAAATTGGTAGTCGATTTAAGTTTTTAGTACAGCCATTTATTTCGGAAGGTGTCATAACCATTAATTCCAATTTTGAATCGAAAACTGTGTGGCGCGTGAGTAGAGTTTGCGCTGATTAGGTAAATTCCAAATTTCATTAAGTCTTTACGAATTCTGAATTTTCGTTCTATACCTACATATACTTCTGTTTGTAAGAATTTTGTATTGGGGATGGTAAGAATTCCCCCGCCAATAGATTCTTCCAGTTTTAACTTATTAATTCCCCAAATTTTATTTAGGAAGAATCCATTAAAGTGATGGATGGCATTACATTGTAGGTAACTGGATGCAGTATTCATGTTAGTATCGAGCGATTGCATAGAGTTGGTAGGATTGGAAAAAAAGTAATAATCGGATGTTCTAAAATATTTATGTTCTATTACACGTAAATCATTTTTATACATAAATTGTCCAAAAGTTAATTTGAAAAAGAAATCACCGAAAGTTCTCAATTTTCGTTCGTCTGAGATGCGACATTCTAAGAAGCCAAAATTGGATTGACCACCAAAAAGCGATGGGATTCCTATATTAAATTTTGCTGCAATGGTTGGCCATTTTGAACCTAAAACAACTTTTCGATGATTTTTAATAAGGTATTTTTGTTGATGGTGGTATTCTAATTCGGTAGTTAATAAACTAATCTTATACCCTTCAAATGTTTTTGGCTTAGAAAATGTACCAAAACCATCTACCCAAGAAGGATATTTGATCCCTTGAATAGAAGTTCGGTTAGAGTATAAAAAGGAATTTTCAAGATAAAGTCCATTTAAAATTTCCATACGATGGGTCAATTCTAACTTTTGATTACGTACTCTATTTCCTGGTCCCCAAGTTCCAACGATACTTTGGTAACTATTGATAAAATCGTAGATATCTCCTCCTTTTACTTGAATGCGTGATGCTCGATTTGGATTATATAGGTATGCTAATGTTAATTCGCCTTTTAAATCGTGGTTAGTAAATCCATAATCAATTAAGGGTTCGATACTATAGCCTCTTCCATCTTTGAATTTTTTATTATATTTTAAATACAAGCGATGTCTATACCCTCCAACTCCAAGTGGAACAACTTGAGCTGCTAAAGAGCTTATCCATAAACTATTTCCTTTGATCGTATTTTTAAAACCAATTCCATACCAAAGAATATCCATTAGAGAAACAGCATTATAGACGCTATCTTGACGTAATAAAAAGGTATCTGATTGTTGTACTTTTAATATACTGTCCTTATTTGCGAAAAACAGACTATCTCGCTTTGTAAGTTTTATGGGACGAATAGAATCCCAATAATTACTTTCCTTCAACAATGCTTGGTCATCATAAGTAATAGGTTCCACCCAAAATTTAGAAGGTTTTTCTTCATTTAGTTTTTGATAATTTGAATAATTGATACGTGAAGTTCCAAAAATGAGTAGATGTCCTTCGTTTGTTACATAATTGAATTCTCTATTTAAAGGAAATAAAAACGAATCTTTTAGTTCATATTTTCCTTTGATTTGCATACTTTTAAAAAAGTTTAGTACACTACTATTCACAATTAAATCGTACTCTGAAATAGTAAATGAATTATCAAGTATGTAGATTGTCCCTTGAAATAAAGCTTCGTTATCAAAGATTGGGTCTATGCGTATTTCATATACCGTTTGATTAAATTGATTTAGAGTTGCATTTTCAAGGTAAAAAGTGTAGTAAATGAAAGCATTTGAATGAAGAGGAGAAATAATAGGTCGTTCACAAATAGTAGGTGCATTCACTAAATTTGAATATAAGTTAATATCCGATTCTTTATAGCCCTTAACGAATACAAAAGGATTGGAAGTGATTGAAAAATTAGGCATGATTGATTCGTCCCCCATCATATTTGGTTTGGATTTTCCACCACTAGAACCCATCACAAAAAGTTTTTCATCTGAATAATCTAAATACCCATGAAATACATCTTTGTAATTTCCATTCGCTTTGTAGTAACTTGTCGCGTTCCATTCTAGTTGATCGATACGTTCCGTTTCGTTTATATTGTCATTAATTGTATCCTCTTTTTCCTTGTCTAATGTAGTAAAACAGTAGGTTTCGACCGAATAATTTTTTAGTTGATCATTGTAAAATTCACGTTGTGCAATCACTTTTTTCATGATTTCTTTACCGCGTTGTTTTTTCGTTTTAGGAATAACATTTACTTCCGCCATTTCTTTCTCACGTTCGGATGTCGTGACTTGCGCTTGACTGAATGAAGTCAAGAATAAGAGAAATATAAGAGATTTAATGATTTTTCTCACTCAAAATTTTTTAACGAAAATATATATTTTAAGGTAGTTTATGTGTCCTTATTGAATTATTAACGTACTAAAGTGATAATTTCTTACATTTAACTTTAATTAATCTTTACCATTGAAATTAAATTTAGACATACAACATTTTTCCAAAGCGATTCAATCTATTCGTATTGTTGGAAAAATGGAAGGTATTATTCATCAAGTAGCCTACGATACGCGAAAGATTTCAGCCGTTGAAAACACCGTGTTTTTTGCTTTGTCTGGAAAATATAGAGATGGTGATGCTTTTGTTCAAGATGCGTATGCGAAGGGAATTCGTTATTTTGTTCTTTCTTCAGCGGATGGTATCGATTCTTTTCAATACGCTACTTTTTTCATTGTAGAATCACCTTTAGTCGCTTTACAAGAATTAGCTACTTACCATAGAAATAAATTTTCTATTCCAGTAGTAATTATTACGGGAAGTGTCGGAAAAACAATCGTTAAGGAATGGCTTTATCATTTACTTTCAACTACTAAAAAAATAGTTCGTAGTCCTAAAAGTTTTAACTCTCAGTTGGGAGTTGCCCTTTCCTTATTGGAAATCAATGAAACACATGAATTAGCATTGATTGAAGCTGGTATTTCTGAGCCTAGGGAAATGCAAGTGTTGGTGGATATGATACAACCAACTTATGGTATTTTCACTGCTTTCGGTCGAGCACATGCTGCTAATTTTGAAACAAAATATCTGCATTTAAGCGAGAAATTGATCGCTTTTCAAGGATGTGAAAAAACCTGGATTTCTAACGATATACCAGTAAATGATAATCAATTAAATGCGATTCATGGAGAATTAACTTCACGGATTTCAACGAAAGAATTAGTAGATTTAATTCCTTATACAGATGAGGTTAGTAAGCGAAATTTAGCATTGGTTGTTTCTGTAGCTTTGCATTTTGAAACTAATTCACAACTTTTAAATGAAAAGATAAAATCCTTACCTCGTTTAGCACTTCGTATGGAAACGTTTGAAGGGATTAATCAAACAACGATAATCAATGATTCGTATAATTTAGACGTGGATGCTTTGGAACAATCGTTGGAATATCAACTAAGTATTTCGGAGGGTAAAAAACGAGTGGCAATCATTTCTACGACAGGTTTTACAATGGAACAAAATCAAGAAGTTAAAGCATTGGTTTCTACTTTCAAGTTAGATGCTGTTTATTATTTGGATGAGGTTAAAGAAGTTCCTGTTTCTGCTATTTCTGATGCAACTGTTTTGATTAAAGGTACACGTTCTGCACAACTTCAAAAATTAGTTCGTTTGTTTCAATTAAAGAAACACAAAACGACCTTAGAAATTGATTTGTCGGCAGTAAAGCATAATGTGGAGGCGTATCGTTCATTGATTCCAACGACGTGTATGGTTTTGGCGATGGTTAAAGCATCCTCTTATGGATCCGGTGCTGTAAAAATGGCGCAATACCTTCAAAAGATTGGAATTAATTATTTAGGTGTAGCATATGCAGATGAAGGTGTAGAGCTTCGTAAACATGGTGTTACACTTCCTATTTTAGTGATGAATGCGGAAGAAGATGGGTTTGATGATATTATTTCGTATCAATTAGAACCTGCAATCTATTCTTTTAAGATGCTGGATGATTTCATTAAGGTGTTGATTGGAGAAGGTATTGAAAATTACCCTGTGCATTTAAAGTTTGATACCGGCATGCGTCGTTTAGGGTTTGAACAAAATGATTTAGATGAATTGACTGCTATTTTACAAACGCAACCAGAAATCAAATTGCAAAGTGTTTACAGTCATTTGGCAGATGCTGATAATCCAAAAGATACTTCGTTTACCTTATTACAAATACAAAAATTTAACGACATTATTAGTTACTTAGACAATGTAATTTCCTACCCATATATCAAGCATTTAGCAAATTCTGAAGCCATTGGAACCTATCCTTCTTCCCATTTTGACATGGTTCGTTTAGGGATAGGAATGTATGGGTATAGTTCGAATGATAAAACGAAAGCATTATTACAAGAAGCAGTTACTTGGAAAAGTGTTGTTACGCAAGTAAAGTCTATCCAAGCAGGAGAATCTGTAGGTTATGGATGTACTTTTGTTGCTCAAAAACCCATGAAAATAGCCGTGATTCCTATCGGTTATGCGGACGGATTTAGAAGAATGTTAAGCAATGGGGTAGGCTCAGTAGTTATTCAAGGTGAATTTTGTCCTGTTGTTGGCAATGTGTGTATGGATATGACAATGGTGGATGTAACTTCCATCGATGTTAAAGAAGGGGATGGGGTTGAAATCATAGGAGAACATCAATCCTTGTCCTCTTATGCTCAAAAAATGAATACAATACCGTATGAAGTGTTGACGTCTGTTTCGTCACGCGTGCATCGGGTGTACGTAGAATCGTGATTTTTTGTTTTTTGTAGGGATGTAGCATGCTACATCCCTACAAAAAACAAAAATTATTTATCCAACAATTCCAATCCTAAATGGGTTCCTTCGGTATGTAAAATATGTTCTGCTTGTTCTATTTCTTGCAATGGACCTTTTACGATTACTAAGAAACGACCTTCTTTGATGTGTTCTTCGTATTTAACAATGTTGTCGTTTTTGAAACCAGCAGCTGTTAGCAAACTAAATATTCCTGTTCCAACCACACCAACTTCTAACCCTGCGATTGCACCAACTAATGCACCAGCACCAAATAAGAAACCTAATCCAGGGATGGCAAAAACACCAATACCTGAAAGTAATCCTAATGTTGAGGTTGCAACTACGCCAATGGCAGTTGTTTTAATACGCATATCTGTAACAGATTTTACATGTACATGATCATCCACTATTTCGGCTTGACCAATTAATGAAGTATGTTCCATGTTAAAACCTGATTCTTTTAATTTTCCTAAAGCTTCAACAGCTTTTTCGTGTGAATCGTAAATGGCAACTTGAGATCTCATAGTTTCTAAATTTTATATAACAAATATAGGAAAGGGTTGAGGAATAAAACGTGATGAAGGTCAGTTAATTTTATTAATACTGAAACTCTTTCAAAAATTCTTTCAATTTAATTTCGAGCACCTCACATATTTTACAAACTAAAAATAAGGTTGGAGAATACTGACCATTTTCTAATTTGTGAAGATTGGAAGTTAATTACATCCCTTTCCCGAAAGTTTTCGAGACCTTCTCAATGAGGGACCGAGGGATATGATAAACAAAATTGAACCACTCAACTAAAATCTAATTCTAATAAATAAGTTATACCCCTAATAAGTTAAAATAAATTTAAAGTTTTTTAGGTTATAACCGTAAAAACTTTAAATATTTTGTATTTTTGAATGGCTATAACCTTAAAAAATGCAAAAACGAGATCTCTATTTACAGCGCATAATCCCTTTTATTGACAAACCTTTTATTAAAGTAATAACAGGACTTCGTCGTTCAGGTAAGTCAGCTCTTTTAGAACTGATAAAAGAAGAAATACTTACAAAAGGAATAAACGAGAATAATATCATTTACCTCAACTTTGAAAGTTTATCTAACAAAACCTACACGGATGTACTTTCATTGTATACTTATGTCAAAACACAGCTCGTGACTAACGAGAAATATTATCTGTTTTTTGATGAAATTCAAGAAGTGAATGAGTGGGAAAAGGCAGTGAACTCCTTTCTAGTTGATTTTAATGTAGATATATACATTACAGGTTCAAATTCTCATTTATTATCATCGGAATTAGCTACTTATATTACAGGAAGATATGTTGAATTTCAAATTCAGACGTTAAATTTTAATGAATATTTAGAATTTTCAGAAGTAATTTTCCCCGAAAAGCATTCAAATTTAAAAGAGTCTTTTAATAGCTATCTTCGCTTAGGTGGATTCCCAGTGATTCATACTGGAGCCTATTCTCCAGAGAGTGCCTATAAAATTGTGTATGATATATACTCTTCTGCAGTATTAAGAGATACCATACAACGCTTTCAAATTAGAAATGTGGAACTTTTGGAACGTGTTATTCTTTTCGTGTTCGATAATATTGGAAATAGTTTTTCTGCTAAAAACATTGCGGATTATTTTAAAAGTCAATTACGTAAAGTAGATGCTAATACGATATATAATTATCTGAATGCATTAGAAAGTGCCTTTATAATTAATCGAGTTCAGCGTTACGATATCAAAGGAAAAGAAATTTTAAAGACACAAGAAAAATACTTTTTAGGAGATGTTTCCTTGATGTACGCGATGATGGGTTATCGCGATCGATACATAAGTGGAATTTTAGAAAACATTGTTTTATTAGATCTAAAAAGTAAAGGATATAAGGTGTTTGTCGGGAAATTTGGAACCAAAGAAATTGATTTTATTGCCGAAAAAGGCAATGAGAAAATATATATTCAAGTTTGCTATTTATTAGCAGAACAAACAACCATCGATAGAGAATTTGGTGTTTTAAAAGAAATTCGAGATCAATATCCAAAATATGTTATTTCTATGGATCCAATCTGGCAAGATAATATTGATGGGATCAAACATTACCATATTTCAGATTTTTTAAGGAAGATGGAGTATTAATTTAATCGCAATTAAATTTCCCTCTTCATCGATTATCCCTTACCTTTGTAGGGTATGGAACAACAATTAAGACCAATTACCGACTGGTTACCAATCACCAAGCAAGAAGTAGAAAAACGAGGATGGGACGATGTAGATGTCGTTTTAATCTCAGGCGATGCCTACGTGGATCATCCAGCCTTTGGAACGGCTGTGATTGGTCGTATCATTGAAGACGAAGGTTTTCGTATTGCGATTGTAGCGCAACCGAACTGGAAAGATGATTTACGCGACTTCAAAAAGTTTGGTAAACCGAAGTATTTCTTTGGGGTTACTGCCGGTTGTATGGATTCGATGGTGAACCATTACACGGCAAATAAACGTTTGCGTTCCACGGATGCCTATACACCTGGAGGTGAGGCGGGTTATCGCCCAGATTATGCTACGATTGTTTATTCGAATATACTTAAAGAACTCTACCCAGATGTTCCGATTTTAATTGGTGGTATTGAGGCTTCCTTGCGTCGTGTGACTCACTACGATTACTGGAAAGATCAATTAATGCCTTCGATTTTGGTGGATTCCAAAGCGGATATGTTGGTATACGGGATGGGCGAACAACCTCTTCGCGAAATGTTGCGTTTATTGAAAAAAGGCGTTCCATTTTCTTCCTTAAAGACCTTAAAACAAATTGCCTTTTTACAACCGAAGGAAGAAGAATTACCAAAAAATAAGCAATGGGAAACCGTTGAATTGTCAAGTCATGAAACATGTTTGCAAGACAAAATCAAGTATGCTGCGAATTTTAAAATTGTCGAGGTAGAGTCAAACAAATGGGAAGCAAATCGTATCATTCAACACGTTGGAAATCAAACATTGGTAATCAATCCTCCATACAAAACCATGGAGGAAAAAGAAATCGATAAATCCTTTGATTTACCCTATACGCGTTTACCACATCCAAAATACAAGAAGCGTGGTGCTATTCCTGCGTATGATATGATTAAGTTTTCGATCAATATGCATCGCGGATGTTTTGGTGGTTGTAGTTTCTGTACGATTTCTGCACATCAAGGAAAATTCATAGCTTCTCGTAGTGAAAAATCGATTTTAAAAGAACTGGATGAAGTAACCAAACACCCTGAATTTAGAGGATATATTTCCGATTTAGGTGGACCATCCGCGAACATGTATAAAATGAAAGGAAAGGATGAAGCAATTTGTAATCGTTGTTCGAGCCCTAGTTGTATACATCCTGTTATTTGTTCGAATTTAGATACTTCCCACAAACCGATGACGGAGCTTTATAAAAAAGTAGATCAACATCCGAAGGTCAAAAAAGCATTTATTGGTTCTGGAATACGTTACGATTTATTGGTAGATGATTTCAATAAAAATAACGAAGATGGAAATCACGATGAATACATTGAACAAGTTGTAAAACACCATATCTCAGGTAGGTTAAAGGTCGCGCCAGAACATACTTCCGATGCAACTTTGCGTGTCATGCGTAAACCTTCATTTTCCTATTTCCATAAATTCAAGGAAAAATACGATGCAATTTCAGCGAAACACAATTTGAATCAACCATTGATTCCGTATTTCATTTCTTCCCATCCAGGGTGTGAAGAAGAAGATATGGCGAATTTAGCTGCTGAAACAAAGGATATGGGATTTCAATTGGAACAAGTGCAAGATTTCACACCAACACCTATGACGGTTGCAGAAGTGATTTATTACTCAGGCGTACATCCATATACCTTAAAACCAATCAAAACCGTTAAATCTAAAGAAGAAAAATTGAATCAAAACCGTTTTTTCTTTTGGTATAAACGTGAAAATAGGGATTGGATTAAAAGTCGTTTACAGAAAGCAAATAGACCAGATTTAGCAGAGAAATTATTGGGTTCAGAAAATCACAAGCAACCAACAAAAAAGGAGGTTCCGGAATGGTTGGCGAAACGTAGGAAACGATAATTTTGATTTGTAGGGATATGGCATGCCATATCCCTACAAATCAAAACGATAATCAAAACCAAACCGAAAGGTTTCCTGTAAGTACAAATGCATTATTCGTTTGTATTGAAATTTGATTGGTAAACATAGGGTTTTTGGCGTAAAATTGACGAGCATCTATTCGCAATAACACCTGTTTGATTATGTTAACATTGTAACAAATTCCAGCACTAAAAATTCCTACTTTTTGATTGTTTAGTTGGTTGATTATCATACAGTTTTTGGGATCATTGAAATATTCAACACGCCCCGCTAGGTTATGTTTTTCTGAAAATTTCCATTTACCCGTACAATTCAGTTGCCACCAATAAGCATTTTTTTTTGTTTCAATAGATTGAATCCCTCCATAAATACAAGTTATAAAACTCCACTTTTTTTCAGGGGTAAAACTCCAATAGATATCTGAAAAGTAGCGCATACGAAAGGTTGGACTTACAACACTTCGTTCATCCCCTATGTAGGTATTCCAATTAATTAAATGAGAACTCGTTGGACGATACTCGAGTTGAGTAGCGACTGATTTGCTTGAATTTTGATCTTTAATTTGTTGCCATCCATTGAGAATATAGGTATATAAGTTCCATTTTGAGTTTAAAGGAATACTAGCCTTTATTCCCGTTAAGTAATACGGTACATACTCTGGTGCTAAGCTACGTGTATACATAAAATGGTCTTTGGAAATTGCACTTTCATTCGTAAATGGAGAGCCTAATACCCCAGATTCTAGCCAAATGTTACGTTTTTTAGAAAGACAAATTCCTACATTTGCTTCTACGATGTTTTTCATGAAGCCTTTTTCGTTGGCGTAATTTGCGTTCATGTAAGAACCAACTCCGGGAATAAATCGCGCGCGAAATCGTGAATTCGCGTACTTTAATTCTAAATAGGCTAAATTGATTGAAAAATTGTTGTGATTTGCCGAAGAAACAAAATAGGGGATCGTTCCATTTTTTGGTTGATTAAAATCAAAGGCATAATAGGTATCAAGGTAAGCTCCTAATCTAAGTTTTTTTATTTTTTTGCCGCCTGTTGTGTCAATTATGCCAGGATTGAAAACTTGACAAAGTCCAAAGTACTGAATACAAAGACAAAAAATTAAGCTAAGAAAGCGATTCATTTGTCAAAAATAAAAATTAGGATTTTGCTATTTCTATTGAAAATCTCGTTAGACCAAATCTTTATAAAATCTTTACAACTTTATGGATAGATTTGTTATAATAAATATGTCAATTAACTCAAAGAAGTGGTAAATATTATTTTACATAAAATCAGTAAACCAAAGCAATATTTTATCAGTATTGCACTCATATTGATCGTAGCGATTATTTGTTTTTCACTTTCTTCATTTATTGATTATAAGGTAGTTGCATTAATATTATTGATGACCTTGTCGTTAATTGCCATGTTTTTTGACATTCTTCCTGTATTATCTGCCGCTATGTTAAGTGCAGTGATTTGGATTTACTTTTTCATACCTCCAATATATACTTGGATTGTAAAAAGTACAGACGATTTGATGATGTTTTTTATGTATTTCATTATTGCAATGGTAAATACGGTGTTGACCTTTAAAATTCGTGCAATTGAAAAGGCTGCGAATGTGAAAGAAGAAAAGGAAAATACTTTACGCTTGTACAATACCATGTTAAATTCTTTATCGCATGAATTACGAACTCCTATTTCTACCATCGTGGGAGCAACAGATAATTTACAAGACAAACGCGAGCATTTGACGGAGGAATTGAAAGAAGAATTGATTTCAGAAATTTCTAAAGCATCTTTGCGGTTGAATGCGCAAGTGGAAAATTTACTGAATATGTCGCGCTTGGAAGCTGAGTACATGCAACCAAAAATGGACTGGTGTGATGTGAATGATTTGGTACATCGTATTGTATTTTCATTAAAAGAAGAATTGGATGGACGTGTAATAACGATTTCAAATCAAGAAGACTTACCACTTTGTAAACTTGATGGTGTGTTAATCGAACAGGTATTAAAAAATTTGATCATTAATGCGAATTTATATACTGAAAAGACATGTGTGATTAAGTTGCATACGTCTGTTATAGGTCAACAACTATGTATGATAGTTGAAGATAATGGAAAGGGTTTTCCAGAGGATGAAATGCCATTTGTATTTGATAAATTTTATCGATTAAAACATTCAAAAACAGGAGGTACAGGTTTAGGGTTGTCGATTGTAAAAGGATTTGTGGAAGTTCATAATGGAACCATTGAATTAGAAAATAAATCTGAAGGAGGTGCGAAATTTACCATTTTGTTACCTATCGAAATGAATAATATTAATAACTACGCGAATGAATAGTGTTGAAATACTGATTGTAGATGATGAAGTTCAAATTCGTAAAATGTTGACTATCACGCTTCAAAGTAACGACTATAAAGTTTCAGAAGCGAGTAATGCGAAAGAAGCGATTATTCGAGCGGCAAATCACCCACCAGAATTAATTTTATTGGATTTGGGTTTACCGGATGAAAATGGACACATTGTACTTCAAAAATTACGAGAATGGTATACGAAGCCTATCATCATTTTATCGGCTCATAGTAGTGAGGAAGATATTGTAAAAGCCTTGGATAATGGTGCGAATGATTATTTAGTAAAACCATTTCGAACGGGAGAATTATTGGCACGTATTCGGTCCGTATTAAGAAGTAGTTCCCAAGAAGATGAAAATCCGATCTTAATTTTTGGTGATTTGACGATTGATCTTGCTTCGCGGGTTGTTCGCAAAAAAGAGGAAATAGTCAAGCTTACATCCACCGAATACACTCTTTTTTGTTTGTTGTGCAAAAATGAGGGTAAAGTGTTGACCCATCATTATTTATTAAAGCAAATTTGGGGTCCAAGCTATATCAATGAGTCGCAATACTTACGTGTATTTATAGCGCAATTACGCAAAAAATTAGAAGATGATCCGAATCATCCAACCCATATTATTACAGAGTCAGGAGTGGGTTATCGTTTCATATAAGTTTCTTTACAAAATCTTTATACAAGCCGTTTAGCTCTTGATAAATTATTTATAACGATTTGGGTTTATTTGTAGTGTACTAAATACAAAACTTATGAAACCATTTAAACTATTGCTATGTCTATGTTTGTTAGCGAATAATTTCATTTTTAGTCAAGGAATATTCAAAACAGCGCAAGATTTTAGAAGCTCGACTTATTTGATAAAAGCTTCTTCACCGAATGATTTTAAAGTATATCCGCATCGTATTTTTAATTCGTCTAAAATCAAAGTTAAAAATGGAGATAGTACTCATGCTTTTTTGAAATCGGATATTTATGGTTATCAAGATGATATGCATACTTATCGTTTTTATAATAAGGAACAGTATACCATTTTAAATCCAACAGAATCTATTCTTTTGTATTCTAAAATTGTATTGGCAGGACCGAAAGGAAACATTCCCACAGAAGTTTACTTTTTTAGTAAAGAAGAAAGTAGTGAAATACTTCCATTAACGATTCAAAATCTTAAATCAGTTTTTCAATCCCAAGGTGAATTTTATGACTTCATAGAATTACATTTTAAAGATGATAAAGATCTATTGAAGTATGATTCTTTGCGAAAAATGTATTTTCTAAATTATTTGTATCAAAAATCAAATAAAGCATAAGTTGGGTTTATTTGTAGAGATGTTTTAATTCGTAGGTATAGGACATGCCCTATACCTACGAATTAAAAAAACAAAAAATTTATTAACAACCGACACTCAAAACTTTATCGATGAAAATAGTTTGTTCATCTACGATTTTGAAATATATTCGTAGTATCTAAAATATTTATCATGGTTACAATGACGGAAGACGCAATCAAACAAGAGATTGCGGAATTAAAAACAAAATTAACAGGGAATTTATTCGAGGATGGAGAAACTATGCAAGCTATCTATGAATTGAAAAAACAATTAAATCCTGAAATCGAATTTAGTCCTTCTTTGGAAGATGATGAGGATGGTTGTCTTTACTGTGGAAGCTAATTCTAGAACAACTTCAAATTTGAAAAGGTGTTTCGATTTATCGAACACCTTTTTTGTTTTACAAACATTTCATTCTTGAAAATATCCCTTCTAACCTCAAATATTCTGCGTATTAGCCTGTATCTTTGATACTATGAAAAGTGCAATCACCTCGAGCAAATTTGGAATTTGGATTCAAAGCAAATCGAAATACTACAAAAACAAGTATGTAGTTACGCTTTTCATTTTCTCCTTTTACGGTATGTTTTTAGATGACGTGGATATTTTCACGATTATTTCTCAGAACATTAAGTTGCACAAAATGAAAGAAGAGAAACAATTGATAGAATCAAAATTGGTTAAAACCCAAATCACACTGGATAAATTACGCTATACTTCCGAATTAGAAGCGTATGCGAGAGAGAATAAGTTGTTCAAAAAAGATGACGAAGATATTTTTATTATTACTTACAAGTAATTTCATTAAGTCATCCCTATTCACCTACTCGGTAAGGTTTGCATAAAAACAAATTCCCACGCTGTCTATAAAAAGCATCTTCTGCTAAATTCCGAATTTGGACTCCTGGAAAATAGTAAATAGCAATTTGCACGTAATTGTATTTGTATTTTGCCATGTGCATAGCGCCTTCTTGACAGAGGCCTACACCGTGTCCGTAACCTCTTCCGCGAATCAATACATCATTACCATCTAAATAATTGCTAAAATAGGTGGATTTTAGCTTAAATTCTTGTCGAATGTCTCTTAACGGAATTCCTAAAATTGGATTATGGTAAAACGCTAAACGTTCGGTTTGTGTAAAATTGTAAAGAAGTGGACCTAATACCGAGTCATTAATCGGATAATTGTAACGTTTTACTAAAAATTCTGCCCAAAGATGTTTTGGAACACGTTTTTCCCAAGTTGCTTGTTTGGTATAAATACAAAATGTGTCTTTAAAAGTATTTAAATAATGTATCGAGTTATTCCAAATATAATCCGCCTCACTGGTTTGACCTCCGCAATTCGCGTGAAAATATGCATCCACTAAGTTTCCGTGTTCATCTTGCATTACCACGTTTTCTGTACTTCGTACCGCTTTTTCTATGTCGGGTGTGAAACGAAGTTTGTAATGGTATGCTTGACAATGTACACGATCACATAGATTAAATCCTTCTTTAACGTGTTTAGATAGGTACTTTAAAGCATAGGTACGACTCATTAACGCTTGCACTTTATAATATTCGAGTTCCTTTCCTGTACCCCCTTCCGATTCTACAACTCCTGCCAAATAATTATTTAGGTTGACCATATTTATGATGGTAAGTCCTTTTAGTCCTGGTATAATTTCAAAATCATCTTGGTATTTTCTGGTTTTTTCCGAAGGAATTGTTGGTGTAAGTTCGATGCTCGCATTTTCTTGATTTTCGATCAAACTTATTTTATCAAAAATTCCTTGAGAAATAACCCCGATGAACAATTCTAATTTTTTATTTGCAGTTTGAACAATTTCTACATAACCTTCATCTACTATTTCCCCAAGGTAAGTTGAGTCTGTATAAATACTGTAATTAAAACCGTCATGAGCAAACACAATTCGCTGAATATCATAATCTCGATATACACCAATACGAATTTGTTGTCCGAAAATTGAAGAACAGAAAACAGTAAAAAACAGGATAGATACTAAGTATTTCACGGAACAAAAATACAAGAAATTCTTGCTTTGAAAGAGCAATATTTAAATGTTATATAAATGAATTTATTTTAGAATTAATAGTTAACAATGGATGTTTAATTAAAAAAGAGTAAAAACTTTTTTATTTTCCCTTGTAAATTCAGCAATTAATATATTTTTGCCAAACGAATTTACAATCAGAAATTATTCAAAAAAATTATATATTATGTCAAAAAAACGTGCGATAGTTAGTTATGACAAGCTTTCAGAAGACATGAAAGACAGATTGGACGATGCATTCCCAGAAGGATTTGGAGGAGGTATGACTCAAATTAAAACTCCAGCAGGAGAAGTGTTAGATGCTTTGCTATGGGAAACAGAGGATATTATTTATTTAATTAAATTAAATAAAGTAAATAAAAAACACATTGTCATTCCTGTAGAAGATGAAGAAGAAGAGGATGAAATTGACGAGATTGAAGAAGAAGATGTGAAAGTGGAAGATGCGGATGATGTTGCGGATGATGAGGACGATGATTTTGATGAGCCTGAAGAGGACGATGATGAAGCGGATGAAGAATAATATTTTAATCTATATTATGAAGGCTACCTGAATGGGTAGCCTTTTTTTGTTTGTAACATTTCTAATATAAAATAAGAAGAATATAGTTGAAAGTCAAGACTTAAAATTTATTTTCTTGTATTTAATTTTAAGTAACAAACCTGAAAATATACCATGAAACTTGAACATCAAATAGCATTAACCCTACTAACAGGTGCTGGAAAAAAGAAAATTCGTAAAATTTTAGCGCATTTTGAAGATAGCAGTGATTTTTTTAAAGCCTCAAAACATTGCTTAAAATCGATACCAGGAATTGGAGAAAAATTTTTACATCAATTAGATCGAAAAAAAGCATTAATTGACGCTGAAAAATACACTTCTTTATTTGAGAATAAAAAGATAGAACCGGTTTTTTATAAAGACGAGCAGTTTCCCTATCGATTAAATCAATGCGATGATGCACCTGTTTTGTTGTATAAAATGGGAAATATGGATTGCAACCTACCGAAGGTTGTTTCGATTGTAGGTACGCGTAACGCGAGTAGTTATGGTAGAAAAATATGTGATGAACTCCTCCAGTCCTTTGTTGGAAAAAATATTGTGGTTGTTAGTGGTTTAGCGTATGGTATTGATATTTATGCCCATAAATTGTGTGTAGAATTAGGCATACAAACCATTGGTGTATTAGGGCATGGCTTAGATCGAATTTATCCCCAAGCGCATACTTCACTTGCTCAAAAAATGTTGGAACATGGAGGTTTATTGACTGAATTTCTTCCGGGAAGCAATCCGGATCGTGAGAATTTTCCAATGCGAAACCGAATTGTCGCAGGAATGTGTGACGCAACGATTGTTATCGAAAGTGGTGAACGAGGCGGTTCATTGATTACAGCTGAGTTAGCGAATGACTATGCGCGTGATGTTTTTGCATTTCCAGGCGATATAACGCGAGAATACTCCAAAGGCTGTAATTACCTCATTCAAAAAAATAAAGCACATCTAATCACTTCTTCGGACGATTTTTTTGAAATGATGAATTGGAAAGATGAAAGCAAAAATATTCCAAATCAATTACAGCTCTTTTCAGAATTGGATGAAAATGAAACTAAAATCGTCACCTTATTACGTGAAAATTGTGAAATTAGTATGGATGTTCTGGCTCTAAAGACCGAAATACCAATTCGTTTAATGAGTGGAATTTTGTTAGGAATGGAGTTAAAAGGAGTGGTGAAAGCATTACCGGGGAATCGGTATTGTATATAATCACTTAGTTCCAAACACATGGTTCAGTTGAAAACCTAAAATCGAATAATCATTGAAAGGTAAGCTTGTACTTTGTTTATCTGCCAAATCTTTTGTTGGAGTAGTATAATTTATATTGTGTCCACCTAAACCTGGTAGATTAAATTCCTTTTGTCCAGCAACATATAACATTAAATCAAATTTTTTCCATGCTTTTACGGGTTTTATTTTAAATCCTAAACGATATCTATATCGGTGTAAACCATTTGGAGAATAATATCCATCCAATCCACCCTCAGAATTATAGTAATTTATTGGTTCACCATTTAAATAATAATATAAAATCATTTGAGCAAAAGGCTCAAATTCCAAGGGCCATTTTCGATTATCATACGAAAGTTTGGATCCTAAAGTAATTCTTGAATGGTATTTTTCCATAGATGGTGTAAAGTACTGGAAAGTTACATTTTCTTCAAGTTCAAGACGTTTTGTAAAATTGAATTTATACTTAGCTCCGATGGTAGGACGATGAAAATAAATGGCTCCTAATGAAATTTGATTTCGATATGCTTTCAAGTACTGTGGACTCCAGTTGTTGATGTAAATGGCATCCCCAAACATTAAAATAAAGGTTTTAGTTACCTTATAATTAAACGTCAAATCATTTTGCATGAAATTAAAGATATGTCTTCTTGAATCGAAACACATCAAATTGAAGTTATCGATGTAGATTTTCTTATTTACCTTGAAATAAAGGTAACTACTGTATTCAAACTTCTTTTCTCCTGATAAATCTTGTGCAGTTAACTGACTAAAAACTAAAAAAATTAATAGCAGACTTAATACACTTCTTTTAACAATTTTAGTCATTAACATCAAAATTGATATTTTTTACTACATCGTTATTTTTACTAATCGTAACAATCGTATCTAAAAGTAAATAGGGTGGTGTAGCAACCGTATTTTTTGAATATACATATATTTTGTACTTGCCGATAGGCAGACTATTAAAAGTGTAATTTCCACTATAATCTGTATAACTAGTATTTGTATTGGTTGAATCTAACATATCTGTTAAATACATCTTTTCGTGAATAGCAGTATAAGATGCTCCTAATTTGTGACCTGTAACATTTCCTGAAATTGTAGCATTTCCTTTAATTGGAGAATTATCTGCTGTTTTTAATACACCAGCATTTACTAATTCTTTATTTTTGCTAATTTTTACTGGGATAGTAATTGGAATTTGGCTCGAACTAACCAGGGTAGTATCGTTCGAATACACGAATAATTTATAATCTCCAGGAACCAAGTGGTTAAAATTAAACGAACCATCGTAACTCGTTTTTACCTTGTCACCGTAACCTTGTCCATCTTGAAAAATGATATAAACATCCGCGTTTGCTAAAACAGTTTCTTCTCTTAATACGGAGTAGTTAGTATTAAATTTACGAATTTTAACTACCCCAGTAATTCCACAATTACCTCCATAACCAGGAGTTTTATCGCAAGAACTGAAAAAAAACGAACATCCAACAAGTAGAACGAATAAACCAGCTATTTTCATAGTTATTTAGTTTTTATTTTAGTATTGTAATCTATTAAAATGAGGGCAGATTTTTTCTTATCCTCCAATGAAAATTCATAGGTATGTGCTCCTTTTGGTAGACTGAGATAGATTACGTTTGAATTGCCTGGAATTAGTTTTTTATCATCTACGTATTCTGTTTTTTGAGATTTTTCCCCCGAAATCTTGTAGGATTTTACCTCAACTCCTTTTTCTTTTACCGTAAGTATAATTGGCTTTCCAGATTGATCTTTGAAGTCTAATTCTGCTTTGATTATAATTTTTAATTGCGTTGTATCTACGGTACTAAATACAAACTTTTTATCGTTTGTAATTCGATAAAATGTAATAATTGAATTTTTTTTATTTAAATATTTAACTCGAACTGTATCTAATGGAAGGGAAGGAGTAATATTTTTCCAACTTGGCTGATTTTTATCTTTAAAGTATTTAAATTCTGCATGAATTTTTTGATCCGTATCTCCTTTATAAATTTTAATGATGTGTTGTCCCGGTGGAACATGAATGAAAAACTTTCCAGCTGCACTTGGTTTTCCAGTTATTTTCACGTTCTTATACTTCAAATGTTTAGATACCTTTTCACCTTTTAATGTGTCAATTTTCATTTTTTTATCGTCCATCACATGTTGAATGGTATAGGGTAAGCTTGATTTTGTAGTATCTTCTAACCTTACTCTTGCTAAGACCTCAATTTTACCTGGTCCCATTACTACCAATTCTGTGCGCTCCTTATTGGATAAAGCATAATACGTTAATAGTTTTTTAGATTGCATTTTAACAATCCCAACATGGTGTTTAGGTTTTATTTTTTTACCTTTTACAACTGTTTTTTGTCCAAAAACTAAGCTCGAAGTAGTGAAAAGTAATGCGAAAAATAGGGTAAATAATTTCATAATTTTTAATCGTTTGTTTTAATAATTTCGTTTCCTAATGCATGTTGTTTTTTATCTAAATAGATGGTAACAAGTAACAAACCTACCAAGAAAAATAACGAAACACTAACGATACCAACTTGGTATTTTAAGGAATAATATAGTTGCCCTTTACCAATTTCTGGCAATGGTATAGGTTCTAATGGTAAATCATATTTATTCATCAACTGTTCTACATTTTTCAAATGGATAATTGGAATATTCTTTTTTGCCATTTCAAACATCACTCCTTTTTTATCTGGAAAGTCCTTTAATTTTAGGGTTTCATGGTAACCAGCACGAATAGCATCTCCATTGATGTCACTACCATTACTTGCAACCCCTCCTCCAATATTGATAAAAGCCTTGATGTTTTTATGTTGATTGAATAGTTTCAATCTTTTAGAAATATTACCCTCAAATGTTCCTGTATTTATATATTCTAAATGATTGCGTTTAATCGCAAATTCTACCAAATCACGACCTTCACCACTTAAAGCGCGTCCGATATCTAAATTTCCTCCCATGGATGCAGCAATGGAGTGGGTTGTAAAAATTTTATCTTCGAATAATTCATGTTCCATATCTACCCACGTAAATTCTGGGTCGTTTGCCCCCCAAGAAGATGCTGTGACGGAAGAAATAATGATTGGTTTTATTCCAAGCGTTTGAATAGCTGCTAATGCTGCTACATTTAATCCAGGGAAGGAACCAGTCATACAAATAGCTACTTTATCTCCTTTTTTCAATTTTGCATCTTTCAATAGTTGTACTATCATTCCTCCAAAATTTGGATTCATGGTAGATGCTTTGATAGGTAATGAACCACTTCCTGTAGTAATTGGTGTATATTGTTCTCCGATTAACCCTGTTTCGTTTGGATCATTGATGTTATCTACAAAGTGTACATTTTCAAAACGTTCATTTTTTAAATGTAATAATGCTTTTTGAGTTAATTTGGAAGCTGCAATTTTTTCATTATACCATTCTTCCTTGACATTTTTTTTCGTTGTTTCTACAATATATAATAATCCTATAGAAAGTAACGCTAACGTTGCAAGAACAGGTGTAGAACGAATAGATATTTTTGCCATTGTCTTAAATGTTTGAAATTAATGCACCCCCGAAACAAAGGATTACCGTTAATCGTACAATTATAGAAGTAATCGCTAACATCGCTAACGTTTTTGGGTACCCTTGTTTTGCCGACCAATGTGCAATTAACCCTGGAATTACCCATCCAATTGCACTAAATTCAGCTGTGCTATTATCTGTATTAAAGACTAAAAAATGATGCGATAAAATGGAAAGTAATGTACCTACTAAAAGTGCTACTACCATTTGTCGACGTCCAAAAAGAAAGGTGAATTTTGATATCAATAAAATGATTAAGTAGGTTGCTAAGGAAATTAATACGGTTCCAATTAACTTATCCGGACTATTTAATTGCAATGCAATGTATCCAGGGATGATGACCCCCCCGGCTGCTAATCCAAAGGCTTCAATAAAAAATAAACTGAGTACAATTCCCAGTGTGATTGCTAATTCTACCATTTTACTTGTTTACTTTCAAAATATTTAACCAACTCTGCACCACCTGCACCCATGTTACCAATTCCAACGATTGTTGTTTTCTTTTTGGAAGCATTACATAAATCGATGTACACTTCTTCCGTTGGTTTACTACCTATGGGAACAATATTTTCTCGTTTAATTTTTTGTTTGATTCCCATTTCAACAACTAAATCAACCACATCACCAATGAGCGCAACCGAACTATAATTCAATTTAAGTGCGATAAGTTCTATCAATTGCTTTGCACGATCTTGTCGATCTTTACGTGTATTCAATAAAATGATGAGGTGTTCATCTGCATCTACATGTTTTACAATACTATTCCATATCATCAACGAAGATTCAGGATCGTTTGCAGCAAAAGCGTTGTAGAAATCAATGCGTTTATCGTCATAGTTTACAGTCATTTTCGTCAATACTCCCTCGTCTGGAATAGTCTTTTTCATTTCTGCTAAAGCAAGCGCTCGGTCTACTCCCAATTCCGCACAAATATCTAATGCCAAGGATACATTTTCTTTGTGTTCGATGTAGGTAAATCCTACCATATCTTCATCCGAAATCGTACTTGCAAGTGCTTGATGAATTTTAGTGTTACGTTTTTTTGCAACCGCTTCAAACATGTCTAAACGACGATCTTCGCTTGTAAATATTTTTGAATTTTTAGGTATTGTACCACACAACGCACGACCAACATCGTCTAATCCAGGACCCATGACATCTAAGTGGTCCAAACGAACATTGGTAATAACGCCAATGGTTGATTTAACCATTTGAAGCTCGGTAATGCGCTGGTATTGTGGCTGTAAAGCCATGCATTCAATGATTAACACTTGTGCTTTGTTTTTGGCACAAAATTTAATCACTTTCAGCTGTTCTAAGATGTTTGCTTTTTCGTTCCGATGGATTGCTGCTTCACTGCCATCCGGTAGAATAATTCTGGGAAAAGTACCGGTAACTTTTGTATATGTTTTGTATCCTCCGACTCTCAATCCTGCCCCAATTAAACGTGTCACACTTGATTTGCCACGTGTACCATTGACATGAATACGCACAGGAATAGACTTTACATACCGTTGATGTATTTGGTATTCAATGACCCCGTAAACGAGGAGTATCGAAAGCAAAATTAAAGTGACGTAAAAACTAATCATGATCTATCTAAACAGACGTTAAAGTTATAAAAAGTTGTGTAGTTGCGTAAAAGTGCTTATAAAATAGAATGAAAACAAATAGTGAAAACTATCAGAATTATATTAAATTTGATAACTTTTAATTTGTAAAAATGAAACAACTAAAGCAAGTCATAGTATTACTTTTATTTTCTTGTTTGTGGTTCTTTTCATTTTCTCAAAAAATCTCGTTAAAACAAGCGCTTACACTTGCAGTTGAAAAAAATCCTGAGTTGAAAATTTTAGCTTGTAATGTAACAATGCATGAAGCAGATACTATTACAGCTGCATTACGCCCAAATCCAATTTTTAATACCCAAGATTTATTTTTACTAAATACTAATTATTTTCCAGCTGGTTCTAGCTTGTTTGGTCCCAAAAATAGACAAACTTGGTTTCAATTAACCAAACCTTTTATTTTACCTGCCCAACGAAAAAATAAGATCGCTTTAGCACATCAAAATTTGGTGCAAGAACAAAAAAACTATAATGAATCGGAACGAAATGTGTTAATGCACGTTGCAAATCAATGGATTAATGTTTGGTATGCTCAAAAGCAGTTAGACATCTTAAAAGAAGCAAAGGAAAATTTAGATTCTCTTGTGTTAATCAATAACCTACGTTATAAAAATCAAGTAATTTCTCATTCTGATCTAATGCGCGTAGAACTATTAGCAAATCAGTTTTCCGTTAAAATTAAAACCGCAACACAAAGCGTTCAAAATTCTATGATGGAATTACGTTATACGCTTGGTGGCGATCAAAAATTAGAAATTGATACGACAGACAATTTAATTTTCTCAAAATACAACACTACAAATTACGACAGTTTATTGCGTTTTGCATTGATGTATCGAAGTGATATACAAGTTGCAAAATCTACTATCGATGTTGCAAATGCAAATATTAAATTTCAAAAAACATCCGCATTACCAACACCTGAATTAGGGTTTATTTTAAATCCTCAAAATACGCTTCCATATGCAGGATTTTATGGAACGATTGTATTTCCAATTTTTTCTCGCAATCAAGGAGAAATTAAAAAATCAAACATTCTTAAAAACCAATCTGAAATTGCATTACTCGCGAATGAAAAATTAGTTCAAACGGAATTATTGAATGCATTTCAAATGTTTAAACAACAAAAAGAGAATGTAGATAGATATACAGGTTACATTCAAATGTCAGATAAAATTTTAGCAAATGTGCGTTATAATTATTTAGCTGGAGGCACCAACATTGTCGATTATCTTGAAGCACAAAGAAGCTGGATTGACACGCAACAACAATTTTTCGAAATCCAATATAATTTCCGAGGTAGTTTATTGCAAATGCTTTATACAGCTGGAATTATCCAACAATTAGCCCAATAACATGATGTATAAAATAGCGTTTAGTATCTGTGTTTTTTTAGTAGCAGCTTGTTCTTCTAAAGCCAAACCAAAAAACGAGGATTATTTATCTCCAATCGTATCTAAAAATGGAACGATTATTAAATTTCAAAGTCAAAAAATTTCAAATAATTTTGATACTGAAAAATTAACTTCTAGCTTGTTAATTGCGGATTTAACATCGCCAGCGAAAGTTGCTGCAACAGTTGAAAATTCTGGAGAAATTTCAAACCAAAATATTGTATTGTTTGACAATTCGGACTTAGCAAGTAGTTATTCGATGTTAAAACAACATTTGATGAATATGAATCAGATTAAAAATGTTACGATTAAACAACGAAAAATAGAATACGATCGTATTTATGATTTAAAAATGCATGGGGCAGCATCTGGGAAGGATTTATTAGAAGCGCAAACTGCATTAGCGTTAGAAGAAACAAATTTAGCCAATGAAAAGGCGGCATTAATTGAGCATGAAACGAAGTTTAAAATGAATGGATTTAATCCTGAAAAACTTCGAAAAGCAAAAAATGGAGCAGTTTTTATTATCTGTGATATTCCTGAAAATTTGATTCATGCAACTAAAGAAGGACAACATTGTTCCTTGAAATTTAATGCGTATCCAAATGAAACGTTCGAAGGAAAAATAGAAGAAATTACGGATGTAGTTGATCCACAAACGCGTATGATTAAATTAAGAATTAGTGTAAAAAATACAGACGATATTCTTAAAGCTGGAATGTTTGCAATGGTATCCTTTGGTATTAATGAAGGAAAACACCTGACAATCAGTAAGTCTTCTGTAATTACTATTCAAGGAAGAAATTATGCATTTGTAAAAACATCTTTACTCACTTTTGAACGAAGAGAAATTTCAATTGGAAATGAAATAAACAATCGAATTATCGTGTTTAGTGGAATACGTGAAGGAGAAAGTGTTGTTTCTTCCGGATTAATGCAGTTAAAAGGATTATCATTTGGTTATTAGTTATGAGACAAGTACAATTATTTATAGACGCTGATATACTTCGTAAAAATCGACCATTATACGAATACGTAATTTATAAATTGGTGCAAGAAGGAGTGAGTGGTGCAACCGTTTTTAGAAGTGTATTAGGTTTTGGAGAAGAGAAAGTCATTAAACGTCCGGATGAATTATTTAGTTTCGATGGTGCTACGATGTTAATTACGTTTATCGAAACAGAAGAAAAAATTAAATCCGTTTTGAATCTTCTTAAAGAGGATATAAAACAATGTTTGGTCGTTACGCATCCAGTAGAACGTTTTATCTATGATTAAACAACTCTTAATATTTAGTCTTAAAAAACGTTGGGTAATCATAGCAATAAGTGCTATGCTTATGGTAATTGGTTTTTTTAGTTTTCGTGAACTAAAGATAGAAGCTTATCCCGATATTGCAGATACAAACGTAATTGTAATCGCTCAGTTTCCTGG
>CANGOF010000037.1 GCA_947455515.1 Flavobacteriia bacterium | reverse complement strand
GATGCAATCAAACAAGAATCTATCAATGATTTCATTCACTTCTATCAAATGGTAGATGTATTGATTATCGATGATGTACAATTCTTCGCTGGTAAAACGAAAACAATGGATGTATTCTTCTCTGTTTTCAACCACTTACACCAAAACGGCAAACAAATTATCTTAACATCCGATAAACCACCAGTAGAAATGCAAGACATGGAGCAACGCCTTCTATCTCGTTTCAAATGGGGATTATCTGCTGATTTATCTACGCCAGATTTAGAAACACGTATCGCAATCTTACAGAAAAAAATGTATGGTAACGGTATCGAACTTCCAAACGAAGTGGTAGAATACTTAGCATATAGTATCAATACAAATATCCGTGAAATGGAAGGCGCTTGGACTTCATTATTAGCACAAGCTTCTTTAAACAAAAAAGCAATCACCTTGGATCTTGCGAAACAAATGATTGACAAATTTGTGAAAAACACATCACGTGAAATTTCGATTGACTACATCCAAAAAGTGGTATGTGATTATTTCAACCTTCCTATGGAAATCTTGAAATCTAAAACACGTAAACGTGAGGTGGTTCAAGCAAGACAAATCTCTATGTTCTTCTCTAAAAAGATGACAAAAGCTTCTCTTGCAAGCATCGGAGCGCACTGCGGAGGAAAAGACCACGCAACGGTACTTCACGCATGCAGAACGGTAACCAACCTTTCTGAAACAGACAAACAATTCAAAGTTTACCTCGCTGATTTAGAGAAAAAACTTTCTATTCAATAATACTAAAACCACCTTTCGAGGTGGTTTTCTTTTTAAACATAGTTGTGAATAACCCACATTCATACCAAACTCTCGAAACACTCTCTGAAGGACTCTACAAAGAAAAAGGCTCCAAATTTATTGGATATGCCGTTCCTTGTCGTACGGAAGAAGAAGCCAAACTACACCTCAACGAGTGGAAAAAAATGCACCACCAAGCGCGACACCTTTGTTACGCATACCGTTTCGGCGTTGGCAACTACGTCACTCGAGCAAACGACGACGGTGAACCAAACAACAGCGCAGGTGCTCCCATCTTAGGTCAAATACAATCCTTTGAACTCACCAACGTTCTGATAGGTGTCATTCGCTACTTTGGAGGAACAAAATTAGGGGTCGGTGGACTCATACACGCCTACCGCGCTGCAGCTAAAGAAGCGATAGAAGCAGGAAACATCATCCAAAAAGAATTGGAAGAAACGCTTCAAATCACTTTCAACTACCCTCAACTCCCTGCAATCATGAGTTTAATCAAAACTACAAACGCTAAAGTGCTTGTGCAAGATTTTCAATTGGACTGTAACTTGGAAATATGTATTCCTTTGGAGCAAAGTGAAAAATTGAAAGTACTTTTACAAGAGATTGAAAACACTGAAACGCATTCTAAAGGAATCTACTAATGAAATTATTAAAGCAACTTACCGCAATTCAAGGAGCATCAAGCGACGAAAGTAAAATCGCGAAATTCATCTTAACCTATATCGACAAAAACAAAGCCGATTGGAAAGTGCAACCTACCATATATGCTGGCGAACAATTCCAAGACAACATCCTCCTTGTTTTCGGCAAACCACGCACAGCAATTTATGCGCACATCGACACAATTGGTTTCAGTGTAAGTTACGACAACCAACTCGTTAAAATCGGTGGACCAGACATTGAAGACGGAATGCAATTAGTTGGTAGCGACAGCCAAGGAAAAATTGAAACCGAATTGATGCTGATCGAACAAGAAAACGCGCGACCAATCTACAAGTGTGTATTTCCAAGAACCATCAATCGAGGAGCCATACTTACCTACAAACCAAACTTTAGAGAAACCGACACCACTGTTCAATCCCCTTATTTAGATAACCGTTTAGGCGTTTGGTCAGCCTTGAGAGTCGCTGAAACATTAGAAAATGGAGCAATCGTCTTTGGAACCTACGAAGAACACGGAGGAAATTCCGTTGGATTTTGCGCGAAGTTTTTATACGATATTTACCAAGTACGTCAAGCCTTAATTTCCGACATTACCTGGGTTACAGATCACGTACAACCAGGACACGGAGTAGCTATCTCCATGCGCGACAGCATGTTACCACGAAGAACGTACCTCAACAAAATCATCGACCTAGCAAAAAAATCGAAGATAGATTTCCAACTCGAAGTCGAATCTGCAGGTGGAAGTGACGGAAGTTCGCTTCAAAAATCAGACTTATTAATTGACTGGTGTTTTATTGGCGCAGCAGAAGATAATGTACACACACCCAATGAAATTGTTGCGAAGTACGATATCATGTGTATGGTGGAGTTGTACAGGTATTTGATGAGGAAACTATAGAGTGACGTGAGACGAAGTGACGAGTTCCGGAAACAAAGCATTAGAAATTTAACCTAAATTCGAAACAAAATAATTCAGATTTTAAAATATGCATTCAATTAATTTATCGTTTACAGAAAACAATACACACATTAAATCTGTTGCCTTATCAGAAAACCAACAATTGAAAATTGGAAGAAATGAAAATAACGATATCCAATTTACGATAAAGATTGTTTCAGGAACACACGCAGAACTAAAATTTGAAAATAATCAACTATACATAAAAGATGCAGGCAGTACAAACGGTACTTTTATAAACAACGAAAAGATTGAATCTCATCAATGGATTAAACTTAAGATTACAGACAAGGCTTCATTTGACAAATCTAATTTTACCCAACTAAAAATAGCAAAGGAAACTGTAGATCCTGAAAAAACTACGGTAAATACAAACAAAAACTCATCAGCTACTAATTCAAAAAAAATTATTGGTCGTGGTTCTGAATGCGATATCATCATACCAAATGACAAATACGTAAGTCGTATTCACGCATCTTTGGAAAAAATAGATGCAAATCACTATGAACTTCGCGACCTTCAATCGAGTAATGGTGTGTATGTAAATGGTAAAAAAATTCTCGTTGCTCAACTAAAAGCACATGATGTTTTCTTTATTGGTAGAACCTGTGTTTCTGTAACAGGAGAAATAAAAAACTTAGATCAGGCAACTTCTATCAAGCTGAATAACATAAGTAAATCTTTTGGAAAAGAGAATGTACTAAACAATCTTACCTTGCAGATTGAACCGAATTCATTAACTGCAATCATGGGGCCATCGGGATGTGGAAAGACTACACTTTTCCATATTATGTTAGGGCTAACCGATTGTAGTGCAGGAGACATTTCCCTATTTGATTTAGATGCTTCCAAGCATTTTGAGTATATCAAAAGTCAAATTGGATATGTGCCTCAAATAGACACCATCCATCAAGAATTAACGGTATTTCAATCAATATACTACGCTGCCAAAATCCGCTTAGAAAATAAAACGGAAAACGAAATAAATGCCAAAATTGACTTCTTGCTTAACAAGTTAGGCATTGAGCATGTGAAAAACAATTTGAATAGCGCCATAAGTGGTGGACAACGAAAAAGAGTATGTATCGCGATTGAATTACTATCTGATCCAATGATATTGTTTTTGGATGAACCTACTTCCCCACTCGACCCACAAACCATTGAAGAATTCTTATATCTACTGAAAGACCTGACGCGAGAGAATACAACAATCGTGATGGTCACACATAAACCGGAAGATTTAGAATACATGGATGAAGTTATTTTTCTAACTGTTGGTGGTTTTCTAGCCTATAAAGGAAAAATAGCTGGATATAAATCTCATTTTAACGTGCAATCTGCTGTGGGTGTTTACCAACAACTTTCCGGAAAAAATGCTTTAAAATGGAAAACAAATCAAGCACAGATTCCAACGAGTAAAATCAAAGGAGACATTCATCGTTTTGACAAACCTTCCGTTCGGTGGTGGCAACAATTACGTTGGCTGACCTTAAGAAACATTAAAACGAAAACAAACGACCGAAAAAACACACAACTACTCATTGGACAAGCGCCAATCATTGCGGTTTTGATAGGTTTTATTTTTAACAAACTATCGATTAGCGTACTTTTTATGATGAGTGTGTCTGCTATTTGGTTTGGTGTAAATAATGCGTGTAGAGAAATTGTAAAGGAATCTAAAATCTATGAACGTGAGAGTATGTTTAATGTGCGCAAAGACACTTATTTGCTTTCCAAAATCTCCACTTTAGCAATTATTTCCTTGATACAATCTACTCTATTTGTAGGTATATTAACACTTTTCTATGCAAACAAAGAAGTGCATTTCAATAACATTGTATACCAAGTACTTTTTCTCTTTTTCCTTTCAATTACAGCTTCCTTGTTAGGTTTATTGGTAAGTGCCTCACTAAAAAGCACAGAAAAAGTAATGTCGTTGGTACCCATTTTATTAATACCTCAATTGATGCTTGCAGGTGTAGTTACTAAAATCACAAACCCAATCATAGAACTAATGAGTTGGTTAACTATCTCACGCTGGGGAACCGAAGGGCTAGCAAACTTACAAGCTACCATTCAAAATACCCACCTAAACAAGAAAGACAATGCTATACTTTATCTGAAAGGACAATTTCATACGACTTATAGTGATATATTCGGCGGCCAGGCAACGAGTTTTGGTCTCGGCATAACCTTTTTGGTTTGTATGTTAATCACCTTGTATCTTGTGAGTTATTATAGGCTAGGAAAGAAATAAATATTATGGAATTATATTTAAAATAAAAAAGATTGATTAAATAGCTCACGACGATACCAAAACTGCAAACAAAAAACCTACAACTAGAATGATAAAAAAATAAAAAGCCAAATAATTAAATTCTTCATTCGGATCCTCTAGATTAGGGTCATTTAATGAGTTATCAATATTTTCATTTGAAAACAAAACAGTTTGATCAGTATCTACTTTAGAGACCTTAAAAGTATCTTTAACTAAATCAAAATCAATAGTTCTTTTACTCTCCTCTTTACTCGTTGCAATTTGAATATACTCATCCCATTTGGTATTCGTCTTTGGTAAACTTTCTTGTACAATTTTAACCTGAATTTCAAAAGCAGAAAGTTCATTCCAATTGTAAGGAACCTTACCCATTACCATTTCCCAAAGCACAACACCCAAACTGTAAATATCCGACAAGTATGTTACATCTTTGGTACTCTTAATTTGTTCTGGACTCATATACAGCAAAGTCCCCATACTTAAATTGGTACTCGTAGAAGTATGGTCAACCGATGATGCGTCTATGGATTTAGAAATACCAAAATCAACTAATTTCAATGTGCCATTTGTAGCGATGATAAAATTCGATGGTTTAATATCGCGGTGCACAATTCCTTCTTTATGAATATAATTTAACGCAACCACCATTTGATTGAGGTAATTTTCTATTTCAGCATCCGTTAAGCGTTTTGCGTTTAATAATTCACGCAAACTTTTCCCATTGATGTACTCCATCACATACGCAACATGTTCATTTTCAGAAATAAAATCTGTTACTTTTACCACGTTTGGATGATCTAAACGCACTAATTTCTTTGCTTCCTCAATAAAACGCGCCTTTATATTTTGATTGTAGGCAAATTGCTTATCTAATATTTTAATAGCTACATGGTGTCCTAAGGTATTATGTGTTGCTAAGTAAACTGTCGCCATTCCGCCTTGTCCAAGTTCACGAATAACGGTATAATTTGAAAATATGGGTAATGGCATAGACGAATGTGCTGAAATTATGTTTTTTAATAGACTTTAAAAATAGCTATATTCTACGAAAAAGTAGAAATGTAGTCCTTAATATTCTGTTCTATCTTTTTAAAAAGTTGAACTTGAAACGATGGATTGAGATGTGCATAAATCGCCTCTTGCAATTGTGTCTCCTGCAGAATCTTAGTAAATTGCTCTTTTAAAAACAAACGAATTGGCTCTGGCTCTTTCTCTAATTCAAGAAATAATTCCTCGGAATAGGTCAATAAATATACAATATCTTCAAAATCGTGACTCCAACGTGGATCTCCTTCCCCTCGATTAGCAAACGCCTCAAATTTAGTCGCTAAATAACAACCTACACGAAAAATATTTATAACAACACCATGTATCGCATGTTGTTGAATATCCTCAAAACCAATCTTAAACCAACGATTTGCAGGTGCCCAACCAATTTCATGCGTCGACATCACATCCACTTTAATATCTTCATAACGAAAACGACAAATCACATCATCCTCATGGGTTTGATAAAATTTGAGTTGGGTTAATTTCTCTCTTAATTCCTCCAATTTTCCAAAAGAAGTAATAGATAAAGTTATATCCACATCTTTTGTTGGCCTGATTTCATCCGCCAACTCATTAGATACATACAATCCTATCACAGAACCTCCAACAAACACAACCTCTCGATTAAGCTCTCCCAATGCTTTCGCCACTTTTAGAATCGCATAAATACACTGCTCTTTATCTTCTAACATAAAATAATTTTTTCTAATTCTCTATGCGCCAATTGAACTTCTCTATTTTTTCCGATGCGCAAACAATCAATCAAACCTATAACCAAACATAATTCAGGATCTTTCGAACAAGCAATAGGCAAATTAGCATATAAAGGCTCAATTTCAAATCCTTTTGCATTTCCATCAAAAAAGGGAATAACATATACCTCCTTCGAACTAATTTCTTTTTTCAATATTTCATTCGAATGAGCTGTCGGTAATCCAACTACTATTCCTCCTGGCTTAACGGGAAATACATATTTTAAGCCATATTTTATAAATTCAAGCAATGCTTGTTTAAGAACCGTTTTTTTATCTGCAGCCATTAAACCAGCTAAAACAGATCGATGGATACTTTCTGATATTTCACTCAAACTAATATTCAATTCATAAGACAAATCTTTCATTTGCCAAGCATTATTTCTTTTCAAAACAATCTTCAAGATAACTACAATATCCTGAGGTCTCATTCCATTGTGTTTTTTCATACCTATTCATTTTATACTAACAAAAATACAATTTATTTCGCGATTCGCGATTCGCGAATTGAAGAATACTTGAATTAACTTCATTTCATAGTTTGAAAAAAATTAATAATAATTAATTTAGTAACATGACACAGTTTGAATGTATAAGTGATGTAGGGCAAAAACGGACAATAAACGAAGATTATTATGGTCATTTAATTACACAACTTGGTGAATTATATATTGTTTGTGATGGAATGGGTGGTCATAATGCAGGGGAAGTAGCATCTAAATTAGCAACCGATACAATTATTGAATTTGTTCAAACATCCATTGAAACAGATATTACAACATTATTAACGAAAGCAATTCAACACGCTAACACCCAACTATTCAATGCTTCACAAAATGAAGCACATAAAGGAATGGGTACTACAATCGTATGTGTATTCATTCAAAATGATCAATGCTATTACGCTCACGTTGGCGACAGTAGAATTTACAGTTCAAGTAACTCGAAATTAGCACTCCTTACTGAGGATCATTCCTATGTAAATCAATTACTCAAAGCTGGAATCATCAACGAACAAGAGGCAAAAATTCATCCAAAAAAAAATGTAATAACCAACGCAATTGGAATACGAGAAAGAGTAGAAATTAGCGTATCTAAACAACCCCTTGAATTAGAAGATAACCACTATCTATTATTATGTACAGATGGGTTAAGTAATTTGGTGCACGAAGAAACACTATCTACTATTATCCATTCAAAAAATACCATAAAAGAAAAAACAAAAGAATTAATATACGAAGCAAATCAAGCAGGTGGGAACGACAATATAACAGCTCTATTAATACATTATTCGCAAGAGAATAAAACAAAAAAAAATATGTTTAGAAAAAGAATCTTTATTAGCGTTGTACTCATCATCCTTGGCCTTGGATCTTTTGTCGCACTCAAAAAAAATAAAATCGATAAAAAGATTGAAAACAAATTCAACCAAGTACCTACACTACAACCAAAGAACATAAATTACGATTTGTCTTGTATGTCGGAAGAAGAATTGGACCCAACGACAACTGGATTAAATTTATTATCGACGCTACAAGATGTTGTTGTATCTTCAACTGGCGTGACTATCTCACCCCAACAAGAAATGGAACTCGGTAAAGACTATTTTAACGAATTATCTAAATCAACAAAAATTATTGAAAACCCTAGATTAACTAAAATACTAAACGAATTAACCGCTAAACTTAAACAGTCAAAGTACACCTATCATATTTACGAATTAAAAAATGACACAATAAACGCGTTTACCTTTGGGGGTTATATCTATGTACACAGCGGAATATTAAAGTTTATTGGTATTAATAACCATGAATTGGCAGCAATCATTTCCCATGAAATCAATCATAATGAATTGGGTCATATCAACAAACGGTTGAGCATGGAAGAAACTACCAATCAATTTTTAGGTAACGAACTATCAGGTATTGTTTTATCAATGAATGATATGTTAACAACAGCTTTTAATCAAAAAGATGAAGTTATGTGTGACTTAACAGGTATCGATTTGATGGTTCGCGCTAATTACGCACCTTGCAACACGATTAGTTTATGGAAAAGAATGTCGAATGATGAAGGAAAATTTAATATATTGGAAAATATCACTCGCTCACATCCATACAGTGCAAATAGAGCAAAATGTTGTGAAAATCACTTGTTGAAGAATTATAAATGGGAGTGTCAATAATTGAAATTATAACAGTTAAAACATATCACCTCTAAAACAATGCATTAACTTCTATAAAAACAAAAAAGTCGAAAGTAAACACAACCTACTTTCGACTTTTAACTTTTAACTTTCAACTAAAAACTCTTACAAACTCTTATGCGCTCCATCGCAATATGGAGGATTTGATGTTTGTTTACAGGTACACAAAGCTATTTTCTTTTCTTCTTCTAAAGAGAAAATTTGAGGTGTAAAATCCGATCCCTTGTGCGCTCCATTACAAAACGGTTGGTTATCGGATAATCCACATGTACACCATGCGTAGTTCTTTCCAGCTTCTGCATCTATCAATACTGGAGCATTTCCAGCTACTTTTCCTTTTTCCATAAATTCTTTTTTTTGTTAAATTAAAAAGAAAAAATGACTAAATTTAATATACTACGAACTTTTACCTTGAATCAATGAATCTTATAACTTTAAAAACCTTTGACAATAGCATCGACGCAAACATGCTTCGTTGTCAATTAGAATTGGAAGGTGTTCAAAGTTATTTGAAAGATGAAAATACGATTGCTACCAACCCAATGTACAATGTAGCACTCGGAGGAATCAAACTTCAAGTGTTCGAACAAGATTACCCACAAGCAAAAGCGTACCTAAACAACTTGGAGCACACCCCCTACACCAACCAAAACAACGAAATCATCTCTTGTCCATCGTGTCAATCCACGAATATTCAAGCAGGATTCGCATCCTATAAAAACATCACTGGTATTATTTCGCTGTTTGCAGCATTCGCATTTATGCTAGCACCACTCTACAATAAAAAGGTATACAAATGCAACGAATGCTCTACTGAATTTAAATAGAAAAACATGAAAAACTTTATTCAATCCCTTCCTAAAGCAGAACTACACCTCCACATCGAAGGGTCACTCGAACCAGAATTACTATTTGAATTAGCGCAACGCAACAACATAGATATCCCTTACTCTTCTATCGAAGAACTACGCAGTGCATATAACTTCAATAACCTGCAAGAATTTTTAGACATCTACTACGCTGGAGCAGCAGTGCTAATTGAAGAACAAGATTTCTACGATTTAACATGGGCATATTTAACGAAAATACACAGCCAAAATGTAGTTCACACAGAGATTTTCTTCGATCCACAAACACATACTGAACGAGGAATTTCTTTCGAAACTACGATAAAAGGAATCTATCAGGCTCTAAAAGACGGAGAAGAAAAATTAGGAATCACATCCCACCTTATCGTTAGCTTTTTAAGACACCTACCCGAAGAAGCAGCTTTCAAAACATTGGAAGAATCACTCCCATTTAGAGATTGGATTGCAGGATTCGGTCTCGACTCCTCTGAAAAAGGCAATCCTCCATCGAAATTTGAACGTGTATTTAAAAAAGTGAAAGAACTAGGATTAAAAGTCGTGGCACATGCTGGAGAAGAAGGTCCTGCAGACTATGTTTGGGAGGCTATTCAATTACTTCAAGTGGATAGAATCGACCATGGAAACAATGCATTGCACGATAACAAACTAATCGAAGTGTTAGTAGAAAAACAAATCGCTTTAACGGTTTGTCCCTTATCTAATGAAAAATTACAAGTAGTACCTGAACTTTCAAACCACCCTATCCGAACAATGCTTGAAAAAGGTTTGTTAGCAACCGTAAACTCAGACGATCCAGCTTATTTTGGTGGATATATCAATGAAAATTTTGAAGCATTAGTCAATGGAATCAATTTAAAAAAAGAAGAAATCAAACAACTAGCAATTAATTCGTTTAAAGCTAGTTTTCTTAGTGAATCATTAAAAAACAAATGGATTGAAAAAATACAACGCTTGGATTAGTTTTTTTTAGCTCAGAGATTTCAAGCGTTTTTTTTTGACGTAAACACGTTTTGGAGGACGCAGAAATTAATTTGACTTTGTCAAATATTGAATATTTTCTATCATATACTTAGTTTAAAATCTAATGAAATTAGATTTTCTCTGCGACCTCCAAACATAAAACACGTCCATTTCTCCGAAATCTCTGCGCTAAAATACATCCAATTATATTACAAAAATCTAAGTTTTACACTGCACAAATCAGAAATTGTAAACGACTATTAATTAGATGATAATGAACTTTAAGAAAAAATCGATAACTTATTTTTGGAATACAGAAATGCACAAAAAAATGTTTAATTTAGCCTAACAATAATAGAATTATGAAAAATATTTTTACCGAAGAAGTAAGCAACGAAATCATTGCTCGTATCAACACTCTAACTAGCGAAACACAACCTGTATGGGGTAAAATGAATGTCGCTCAAATGCTTGCACACTGTAATGTAACATACGAGACTGTATATACCGACATACATCCAAAACCAAATTTCTTTTTAAAATTCATTTTAAAAAGCTTTGTAAAAAAATACGTAGTCACAGAAGCAGTTTATAAAAAAAGCAGTCAAACAGCGCCGTATTTTATCATTGCAGACCAACGCGATTTTGAAGCTGAAAAGAAAAAATTGATTGATTTTATTGTAAAAACACAACAATTAGGTGAAAATGCCTTTGAAGGAAAAGAATCTGTTTCTTTTGGTGCATTATCTAAAAACGAATGGAACAATTTGTTCTACAAACATTTAGACCATCACTTAAGCCAATTTGGAGCGTAATGATTCGTCGCCTAAAACTCAACTATGCATTATACAATTTCTTTCACAAAAAAGAATTAAAACACAACATCCCAAATTATAGAAAATACGGACTTGCTAAAAAATACTATTCTCCTATTTCCAGTTTAGACTTCAAACATTTACCCCAAGATAAATTAGTCGTTGATTCAGAAAAACTATATGCTACAAACATATATAAGCAAGGTGATCTTGAAACAAAAGAGCAAATCGAAAATTATTCAAAAACAGGATATATCGTTTTAAAGAATTTTTTAAGCGATACAAATGCTGAAAACATAAACAAAGAAATCAACGATCTACTAGAACAAAAAAGAGTAACATTTAAATACGGGAATAAAATCATGTTTGCCCTGCACCATTCCCAACTTCTTCGAGATACTGGAAAAGATGAAAAGTTAATTGAACTATTAAACGTGTTAATCGACGGTAAGGCAAAATTATTTCAAAGCATCAATTTTTTAAGCGGTAGTGAGCAAAATACGCACTCGGATAGTATCCACATGACTACCTATCCCCTTGGAGGATTGTTAGGCGTTTGGATTGCATTAGAAGATATCGATGAAACAAATGGTGCGTTACACTATTATCCTGGAAGTCAGAATCTACCTTATTACCTTAACGAAGACTACGATAATGTCGGCTCAAAATTTTTTATTGGTGACAAGAACTATTCTTCCTACGAAAAAATGTTGCAAGAAAAAATTAGAACTTTAGGTTTGAAGAAAGAAATTTTTCGTTCAAAAAAAGGAGATGTTTTAATATGGCACGCAAACCTGCTACATGGTGGTGAGCCTCATCCAGACAAAACTAAAACACGTAAAAGTATGGTGTTTCACTACTTCAAAGAAGGAAGTATTTGTTACCACGAATTAACGCAACGTCCAGCCCTTATTAGGGTAGAGTGAAAGATGCTTTATCGTTATTATTCCAAAACAATAGGCAATACAGCTTCGGTTAAATTAACATCGTAAATATTATAATTACACTGCATTTCATCTAATGTAATTCCTGCCATCAGTGCTTTTTTTAGTGCTTTATAATATTGAAAGTGTGTATCATCATTTACGGTATTGATCGAAGAACCTAAATTTACTGGCTTTGACCAACTACCACCATTGTTTTGCGTTACATACACATCGTATCCTCCCATTCCTTTATGTCCGTCTGAACTAAAGAACAAGAACTTACCATCAGGACTTAAATAAGGAGTGGTTTCTCTACGTAATGTATTTACATGTGCTGGCATAGGGATCGCTTCTCCCCACTTCTTTCCATCCTTACGAACAATAAATAAATCCATAGAACTCACTTCTCCATTTCTATCGGAAACAAAAACCATCATTGAACCATCTTCAGTCATCGTTGCAGAACCATCATAGTATGAAGTATTAATAGATTCATTATTGATTAACTTTGGTTTTGCCCATTTTCCAGCTTTCAAATAAACCTCACAAATATCGGAACTTTCCGTCTGAACTTCTAAGTCAGTTTGCGTCGTATTTAAAGTTAATAAAGCGTAATCTGCAGTCTCATTAACATACGTAAACGTTTCAAAACCTGGACCATTCACCTTATCTAATTTATTGGTAATACTATCCCACATTTTAAATTGCTCATTCCATTTTGCACGATAAACATCTTCAAAAAATTGCTCATCGTCTGGATTTTTCATTCCGCCTGTCGTATTACTCTTACGTGCTGCAAAGTAAAGTGTAGTTCCATTTTGGGTCAAAATTGGTGCGTATTCATTAAACTCTGTATTTACGTCACCTGCTATTAATTTACGAGCAAACGGCTTGTTTTTTGCTATTTCAGCTTTCGCAAACTTACATTCTTCCATTTTATCCCAAACATGTAGGTCTTCCGCACGTTGTTTAGACAACTCATTCAGTGCTCTACCATAATTAGCCAAAGCTGAATCCAGCATACCGTTTTGGTGGTAACATCTGCCTAATAACTCGTGTAAATCTGCATCAACCTCCTTATCTTTTTTTCTTGCAGATTCAATATGTTTTAATGCCATTGTGTAATTGTTTAACTTATAATAACACAAAGCCACCCAATACGAAGCCTTCCAAGATTCTAAATCTTTTACTTCTGCCTGTTTAAACATTCCTAATGCTTCTTTATAGTGCCCATCCGAATAATAGTGTTTAGCTTCCTCAATTATCATGGTTGCTGCTGTTTTTTGAGCAAAATTAGAAGTCGAATCTGGTAGAGATTTAGAAGCCTGGGCTACTGCTGTCCCAACTAAAAAGAATGAAAATAAAATGGAGAAAAACTTCATAAAAAGGATATAATATTTATATAGGTAAAATTAGATAAAATAGATAAAACCTAATAGAAAGTCCTTCGTCCGAAACTAAGAAGTTATGCACAAATAATTGCTTAAAACAGAAAATGGTACCAAGATGAATTCGTATCTTTGCACCTTAATAAAACAAAAGAATATGACTTTAAATGCTTTAACAGCGATTTCTCCAGTGGATGGAAGATATAGATCAAAAACAGAAGAATTAGCAAAATACTTTTCTGAATTCGGATTAATTAAATACCGTGTTCAAGTAGAAATCGAATATTTTATTGCTATGGTAGAAGCTAAGGTTTCTCCTCTAACATCTTTTCCTTTAGATAAAATTCAAACTTTAAGAAATATTTATGTGAATTTCACAGAAGAAGATGCTTTATGGATTAAGAATTCTGAAAAAATCACTAACCACGACGTTAAAGCGGTTGAATACTTCTTAAAAGAACAAATGTCACAACTGGGCTTAGACCAATATTTAGAATTCATTCACTTTGGGCTAACTTCGCAAGACATCAACAACACAAGTATTCCTCTTTCTCTAAAAGACGCACTAACTCAAGTATACTTCCCTTATTTAGAAAAAGTTATCACTAAATTAAACGGTTTAAAAATAGAATGGAAAGAAGTATCAATGTTGGCAAAAACACATGGTCAACCAGCTTCACCTACGCGATTAGGAAAAGAAATTCAAGTTTTTTCTGAACGTTTAGAAAAACAATTAGCTCAAGCAAAAGCAGTTCCTTTTTCTGCGAAATTTGGTGGTGCAACTGGAAATTTAAATGCACATCACGTTGCTTTTCCTGGACACGATTGGGTAGCATTCTCAAACAACTTTGTAAACAAAGTACTTGGACTTGACAGAAGTCAAACTACAACACAAATTGAACACTACGATAATTTAGCTGCTTTATTTGATGCCTTAAAACGTATTAACACCATCATTCTTGATTTGAATCGTGATATGTGGATGTATGTATCCATGGATTATTTCAAACAAAAATTGAAAGAAGGTGAAATTGGTTCTTCCGCAATGCCACACAAAGTTAATCCAATTGATTTTGAGAATTCAGAAGGTAATATTGGTATCGCAAATGCCTTATACGAACATTTAGCAGCAAAACTTCCTGTTTCTCGTTTACAACGTGACTTAACAGACTCAACGGTATTGCGTACAATTGGTGTTCCATTAGCACATTCTTTAATTTCTATGAAATCTACTTTGGTAGGATTAGATAAGTTATTATTGAACGAAGAGGCTTTTGATAAAGACTTAGAGAAAAACTGGGCGGTTGTTGCAGAAGCGATACAAACCATTTTACGTCGTGAAGGTTTCCCTAAACCATACGAAGCCTTGAAAGGTTTAACACGTAAAAACGAAGCAACTACGAAAGAATCGGTTCATGCCTTCATAGAAACGTTAGAAGTTTCGGATACTTTAAAAGCAGAGTTGAAACAAATCTCTCCACAGAATTATACAGGAATTCAATTAGTAAATTAATCCATACATTACATTTAACATTAAAAGTGTGATTTCTTAATTGAAATCACACTTTTTTTTTGGAAAAACCTTTCATCAAAAATCGAATTGAATTAACATCGCTACATGTATAAGTATCTAAGCCATTAGAAATACCAAGAACGCTAAGCACTAATTTTGCATTTCAAAGCAACGGAATCTATGCACGAAAAGTTAGTTCAATCTTTAGAAAATCAAATCGACTTTCAAGAGTTTAAACTAACCTCTTTATTGGAAATTACCAATGCAATCAACACCAAACAACCCGTTGAAATTCTTACAAAAATCCTTGGATTTATTTTAAAGGAACAGTTAGGATTTTCAAAATTCATCTTACTTCACAAACAAGAAAACTGGAAAACATTATTAAAAACAGGTGTTAAAGGCTCAATTAAAGAAGAAGCAATTATTGCAAATCTTGCTCGATTTAAAGAAATTACTAGCATTGAATCTTCTCCATCCGAAATCATTGCGCAATTTGACAGTATCGTCCCTGTTTTTCATCAAAAAGCACCGCTTGCCTATTTATTAATCTCCGGTGAATCCATCAAAAACAAACCTTCCGCGGAGACAATTAACAACATGCGTTTTGTACAAACACTTGCAAACATCATTGTGGTAGCGATAGAAAATCAACGAATGATGCAGGTGAGTATCAAACAAGCGAGACTAAAAAAAGAATTGGAGGTCGCTTCGGAAATGCAAAAAATGTTGTTCCCTTCTGATTTGCCTTCCAACCGTAAGTTAGATGTGCATGCCAAATATACGTCGCGTCACCAAGTTGGTGGGGATTATTACGACTTCATTCAATTATCCGAGGATGAATACATCATTTGTATCGGCGATGTTTCAGGGAAAGGTATCAGTGCTGCCATGTTAATGGCAAATTTTCAAGCAACACTTAGAGCACTTTATACCTATCAGCAATTTGAGTTAGATTTCTTAATCGAAGAGCTAAACAAAAAAGTCATGAAGAATGCGAAAGGGGAAAAATTCATCACCTTTTTTATCGCGAAATACAACATCGAGACTCGCAAGTTAACCTACATCAACGCAGGACATAATCACCCGATTATTACCAATGGTAAAACATACGAACTATTAGATAAAGGAACCATTGGACTCGGAATGATGGAAGATTTACCTTTTTTAAAAATGGGAAGTTTACAATTAGAACCAAACTCCACCTTGGTGATGTATACGGACGGTATCATTGAACTAGAAAACGAAAAAAACGAATTCTTTGAATTAGATCGTTTGATAAAGTTGGTACATAATTATTACCCGTTAAAAATGGAGGATATGAATAACATTATCTTCTCCAAATTAGATGAATGGAGAGCTTCCAGAAATTACGTGGATGATACAGCGATTTTTAGTTGTCGATTTTTTTGAGGGGAATCTTTAAGATAAATTAAAATAAAATCCTCCCCCCTGCCCCCCTCCAAAGGGGGATGACGTAGAGGCGGAATTAAATTCATGAAATTTTATTTATTGAAGTAGAACATACATCTTCCCCCTTCGGAGGGGGACCGAGGGGGAGGACTACATAAACAACACCTATTTTCTAAAAATTCCTTCTATTTTTGTTTACCTTTTTGTTTTTACAACATATATAGAAAAACAAGCACTATGAACCCTTTGAAAGAAAATGAAAAAGAGTTGCAACAACTATACAAAAAACTGCCGGAAGTAAAGCGTTTTTTACACACGTTTGGTTGTCGTTCACTCGATTCAGAAGACATCTTCCAAGAAGCGTTGTTGATCTATACACGTAAAAAACAAGAAGCAACTTTTACATTATCGGTAGAACCGATACACTATGTAAAAAACATCTGTAAATTATTGTGGTATAACCAAGCACGTAAAACTGGAAAACAAAATTCGGTAGAACTTAGCGATGAACTTCTTGTGATCGAAAGTTCCACTTGGTTTCAAAAAGAAATGGCTTTACAAGTCGTGGAGCAAACTTTAGCGAAACTGGGTAAACAATGCCAAGAAATTTTGCAACTGGTGTATGGTCTAGGCTGGAACATGGTCGAAGTAGCGAAAAAAGTAGGTTTACGTAACGATAAAGTAGCGAAAGCACAAAAGTATCGTTGCATCCAAAAAGCGAAAGAACTTACCAGCGAAACTACCTTAGAATTTTAACCCATCAATTTACAAACATGGAACCAACAAATAACACAAAGCGCATTGAACAATACCTTGCCAATGAACTTTCTGCAGAACAAAAAAACGCATTTAAAAACACACTTTCACAAGATGCTGCTTTACAAAAAGAACTAGCACAACAAATAGCTATTCACGAAGCTGCGCAACGCGCAAATGCACGAGTACAAATTAAAAAAGTCGCGAAATCCTATCATTTCTATAAAAACATCGTGACCCTAAGTTTAATCGTTGCAATAATGGGTGTTGCTGGGATTGTTGGCTATTTCTTATTAAAAGATAACCTAGAATCTTCCCCTAAACAAAACCTAGAAAATTCCAACAAAGAAAATCAAATCCACCCGACACTACTCACACAATTAGCGAGTAACGCTCCAATAAATAACCTACAATCTGACTTCTTCACCTGGAATGGTTCAGATAGTGTCATCATCTCGAAAAATGGTGTATTACTTTCCATACCCAAAGACGCGTTGTTGTTAGATGGAAAACCATACAATGAACCTGCAATTATCCAATGGCAAGAAGCCTTAGATGCACCCACAATTATGAAAAGTGGTCTAAGCACGACTTCCAATGGTAAGTTACTCGAAACGCAAGGAATGTTTGGTTTGGAAGCGTATACCAAAGACGGCAAAAAACTAAGCGTAAACCCAAACGTTGGCATCTATGTGCAAGTTCCTGTAGACCAATACAAAAAAGGAATGCAATTATTTAAGGGAGAAAAAGATAAAACGGGAATGATTAATTGGGTAAACCCAACTCCATTGCAGAAAATACCTGTCCCTGTGGACATGAAAGACCTAAACTTTTATCCGAAAGGATATGAGGAAACCTTGAATAAATTGAAATTACCTCAAGGAAGAAAGTATCGCGATAGTTTGTATGCGAGTTTGGAGGAGGGAAATTTTGAAGAAATTGACAAAATTAACAAAATTGAAATAGCACAAATAAAAGTAAACGGAGTTGAAATTAAAATCAATCCGTCAGCTAAACTTAATTTAGATATATTAGATTTCAAAGTAGATGTTATTAAAACAGAAGAAAATACTTTAGAAAAAGAATCAACTTCTATATTTAGATTAAATAGTGAAATTATATTTTATAAAGATTTATTCTCGTTAAATAAAAATCAGAATCAAGATCCATGTACTATTACATTTAATGACTCATCAGAAAAAACAAAATATCTATATAAACCAAATATTTTAAATGTTTCAACTTTACGTGGGACAAAAACGACAGATGGAACATCAACAATTGAACATGATTTTTCTATTAAAAGCAGACTAAAAAAAATCCCAATTCAATTCAACTTTTACTTTGAGGTTTTAACATATAAAAATGAAATTTTAAAATATGAAATAGTCTGTAAAACTACAATCTTCCAAAATATATATAAATCTAAATCTATCCCCCCCTCCAAAGTCCTTGCATTCTGGAACAAAAAGTTCAACAACACCAACCTTGCTACCCGTGAATTTGAAGCACGCATGAAAGAGATCCACCCTACGTGCAAAGCAGAAGTATTAGCGCTGTATGTCAATAATTTGAATAAAAACATTTCAGACATTGATCATCAAGTTGTTAACATGGGTTATACTACTTTTGAAGAATTTGCAAAAGAGCAAGTTGGCGCACTAAACCCTAACAATCCTCATCTGAATAGTTTAATAAAATTTTATGACCAAACAGCAAAAGAAATTTCAGAAAAAACTAGCCAATTAATTGCAAAACAATTAAAACGCGAGAAAGTATTTGATAGCGAACTTGCACAGTCCAGAATGAAAGAAACTGATCGAGCAATTCTACGTAAGGTTCAAGCTTCAAATGAAGAATATGAATTAAACCTAAATAATGTTTACAAACAATTAGGCAAAGAAAAATCGTCTATAAGACAAATCACCAATAAAACAATAGGTGTAACCATTATTAATTCAGGAGTTTACAATATCGACAAATACGTCATGGATGCAACGGTTTCCAGAACTTCCACAGTAATCACCGACCCTGAAACCGGTAAAACTGCAAAAATCACCTACAACGATTTTTCGTTCCAGGTAAAAGATGCGAATAAGTACCCTAAGTTGTTTGCGTATTTATTTCCAAGTAAACTAAATAGCTACCAACATATTTCTGGAACGAATGGAAGTTTTACTTATCCCCTCAACGATGACATTGTCTATCACCTAGCAATTGTAGGTATCAACGAAGATGGATTTTTCTACTACGAGCAAAAAAATATCAAAGAAGGGAAATTAGGTGAAATCGTCTTAGAAAAATTGACGGAAAAGGAAATGGATCAACGTATCGATGCCTTGAATGAGTCGCGGGGAATAATAAAACCCATGAAGATCAAGGATGAATTAGGTTGGTTGGTCAAAGAACAGAAGTATTATGTCGAGACGAAACGCAGAATGGAGCAGGCTCGTTTTGTGAGAAGAATGAAGCGGGTAGTATTTCCGTGTTATAAGGAGAAAGAGGAAGGAAGTGCAGAGGAAGAAATATCTGACAATCCTATGAAAAATTAAATTTTCTTTTTACCATTGAGGTACATTGAGAAATTAAGGGCGATTGTGTCACCTCCCTCGGTCCCTCCTCTAGGAGGGAAGATTTATGGTTACTTCGAAATTTACAGCAAAACATATCAAACTCAATGAACCTTAGATTTCCCTCCAAGTTTACACTGAGCATGTCGAAGTGAGGAGGGTCCCGAAAGCTTTCGGGAAAGGGAGGTGACAATCACAACCCATCACCCCTCTTTCATTCCTCCTAAATTTCTTAATGCCTGAATGGTGTAAAAACAAAACTTTTCAATGGTAAAAAATAAAAAATCACCTCATCAAATACATCTTCCCGAATTCATGCTTAAAATGAGAATCAACTTCGGAAGCACGGTGTTTAATTTCTTCTCCTTTGCTTCGTGCTAGTACGCGGTACAAATAAATCCCATTCGCTAAAGGATCTCCAAACTGATCTTTCCCATCCCAAGCAAAATTCGTAATCTGATTTCTTCCGATTTGTAAAGGACCTAATTCTTCTTCAGTAATTTCACGAACCACTTTACCTGAAATCGTCATGATTTGGATTATCATATTCTCTGGAACCGAACTACCTGTTAAAGTATATACAAAACGCGTACTCGAACTAAATGGATTCGGATAATTGGTCAAATAAGAAATACTAGATTCATTAATTACTTCAAAGTTGATTGTATATGCATAATCCCCAGATAAATTTCCGTTTCGATCTGCTCCTTGTACAGATAAATTATATTTTCCATCCATGTTAAAATCACCAGTAAATAATAATTTACAACGTTTATTCTGTGCATTCGCTGGAATAAATTGGATGATTTGATTGCCTTTTTTGTCGATAAAAGGAATACGTTTTTGGACTCCTAAAGGATTTGTGACATACACCTGAAATAAAGCCGTGTCCGTGATAGCATTCATTATTGCAAAATCATTTTCATCTTTCAATGAAATCTCAATCTCTACATTTGGCCTAACCAAATCTTGATTTAATATATGTCGATTATCGAAAGTCACATCCAAAATAGGATTTGTTTTATCCGAAACAACATAGAAGTTTTTCGCTAATAAATTATTGAAATGGAACTGTTCTGGTTGATCCGTTTGATTAGTGTTAACAAATGGATTTACCTCCATCCATAACGTATTATCTCCAGCCATACCACCAGTTGAAAAAGTAATGGTATCCCTCCACGTTTTATTTGCATACAATGGTGCTTTACGTGGATAAATTATCGGTTTCTTTTGTTGATCTTTATCTTCTACCCAATAGTTTATCAATAAGGAATCCATATTAAATGCACTTACATTCTTAACATCTATGGCAAATTTTATTTTTAATCCCTCGTCTAAGGTATCGCTCTTAGGAATCCAGGTATAACCTTTCCTTCCATCAATCGCTGCTTCTGGAACTGGTTGATACAAAACGTGCAAACGCTTAACTTGTGCAGGATTAAAATTAACTAAATCTTTATACTTACTTGTTAATCTGATGTATGGATAGACATTTGCATTAATTAAATTATTCAAATTAATTATCGAATCCTGCGAAGTCATTAAAGTGTCTATTTTTTTAATCAAAGAAAATTGTTTGTCTAATAGCTCAATTTCTAATACCGTAGAATCTTTTGTATTCACTTCCAAAGCTTGTTGCTTCCATGATAAAGTTCCCCATTTTAAAGACGGTCCTATAATTGGTGTTGTTTCTTGACCAGTATTATTAAAGAGTTTTATATCTTCTTCAATACGCATTAACTCACCATTTTGTATCGCAACTACCTCTTTCACCGTAGATTTATCTCCTTTTTTCACAAAGAAAATGAAGCCGTGATTTGGTCGTCCAGGCTTTAAACTATCCGAACCTAAGTCTTTAAATGTTTGATAAATGCTCGGTGAAACACTATTCCAATATTGATAATCTGCAAATCGATGGGAATAAATAATCAAATAATGTCCATCTGGCACTTTGTTAGTTACCATATCTTGGAAACTTGCCATTTGGGTCGGACTGTTCTGATTAAAAATAAAATAGGCTTCTGTTCGCTGGCGACAAGCACCATTTTCATTCATATTACCAAAATAATTTTGAATGTTTTGTGTTTGAAAATGCGTCTTCCAAGGGATAAAAGTTTTTGGATCAATTACTGCTACGTGTAAAGCTGGGGACACCCCACAACCTGCATATTCTTGACGTTCATTATTGATACTGTATTGTGACAAGGTATACATGTTTTGATTGGATGGATTGTCATACACTTGAATCTCTAATTTCTTAGATATTGTATCAAACGTTCGCTCTCGTATACTTCTGTCAAACATCAATCCACTAAAACTATTTTCCTTCCCTTGAAAAAAATGTGCTTGTCCCCATCCGTTTTTACCAGCAATGTATTGGAATGAAGTTTCGTTCCAAAGTAACGAACTACTATCTACTGCTACTCTCCAAAAATATACCGTACTATCTGTACATATTAATTGTTCAGGCTTATTGGAAAACTTACTTTTCCAATCGGTTGGAAATACCTCTTGAACCCCTCCAAGGGCGGTAACTAAAGCAGACTTACAAAAAGGACTTAAAAATGAATCAGTAGTATCCAATTCAAAACGATAGGTTCTCAATTTTGCTAAGGGATTCGATGTACTCGCTTTGACTACCACACTATCCTTTGGAACTACTGCAAATTCATACGGATATATCGGAGTAATTCCATCTAATTGTAATAAAACCTGATGATTCGTTTGATTATTCTCAATTTCATCGTATTGTTCTGGAAGAAAAGATGGAATATCTACTGTAACATCAAAATTGTTTACACCAGCAGAAATATTCGCTTGTAAAGGAACTCTGAAAGTTACAGTGTCTAAATAATTTAATCCAAACAAAGGTTTAGAATAAACCGAATCTAATTTACCTTTTGGCATTTTTCGATGTAACTCCACATTAACTGTATCGGTAAATGAACGTCCTAAATTCTTTATGGCTACGTTAATTGTTAAACTATCCAAAGAAAGAACCACTTCTTTTGGAAAAACTTGAATCGATTGATTGGCAACCTCAATTTCTGGCTTGTTATGGTAATTGACACGCAACATAGGATCTCCATTCAAAATAAATCCATAGCTTGTAATTTCATTTAAACGAATTGGATCTGTAACGCACATGGTCGCAATCGTATTTTTAATTTGTCTTCCTATATAATCTCCATAACTATTTTTGGAAAGCTCCGTATAGAAAAGCGTGGAATACTTATCTAAATAACTATCGTAAGACAAAATTCCTGGAGATAAAAATCCAATCGCTCCTCTATTAACCGCATTTACATAGCGTTCTGAAAGTGTTTGATTTGGTAGGAATAATTCTCCTGCATCACAACCGTTTGCTAATACTAAGGGGTATTTCCCTTTGTTATTCCATTCACTTGGATCTTGAATCGCAACGCTAAACGCGGAAGCACTGGAATGACCAAAAAAGGTCATTAAGGATAATCCATCTTCAATTCGCTTATTAATGTTAGATAAATTAACTGGATCTATTGGTGCGCTACTTTTTTTAACATAGGAGAGTACTTCCCCTCCAAACAAATTGGATTCTATGATTTTTTCTAATTTAGTTAAATAACTTGTAAAGTTATTTTGCTCTTCAATCGTACTTCCTCCGGATAAATGTAATACATGCTTCTGCCAATCTTTTGTTGCTGAATTATACACCGATTTCTGATCTTGTTCTTTTTCGTATGCTTTAATTTTTGTCAAGTAATTATCTAATTCTGCATCTGAATTCACTGAAATTCTTCCTGTCGCAAGTAAAGGAGCAATATTCCCTTCTAATTTAGCTGTAAAAGCATTATCCGAAGAAGGATACCCATAGGTTGGAAGAATAGAAATAGCATTATTATTTTGCACATTACCTATCCCACCAATATTTTGTGTTCGTAAAGACATATTATTCACCCCTTTACCAAGTAATAAAAGTGCATGAGGTTTGTTCAAACTTTGCGTATACAATTTATGGGCGAATCGACGAAAAGCAATAAAATGTTTCGGTATTCCACCACCAAATTGTAAATACAACTCTTCTGCATTCGCAAATACTACATTATGATTACCACCTTCTGGAGACGTTCGGAAAGCAGCATATTCTGCTGCACTCGATTTCAAAACAGAAGGATATATCATGATAATTGCACTTTCACTACTAATTGCATCGTAATCAATAAAAGTTCCTGTACCATTTACTGCATCAATTTTAGAAATCGATTGAATTAAACTTTCATCTGAAATAATAATTTCCTGTTGAGAACCGTCTGTGGTATTTGGAACTAACACTTTGCAATTTCCTGAACCGTCCATATTCGGTGTTCCCCAAACCGGATTTGTGCCTAAAGTGAAAACAATTGGTTTTTTTAATGTGTGATTACTGATTGTTAAATTAATTTTAGAAGCGAATTTGGAATTATCTAACCAGTAATCCCCAGACTTTAATCCTTCTAAATTCGTTTTTTTAGGATAGGAATAACCTAACCAATTAATTCCTTGATTATCAGTCAACGCACCCTGATCGTTTATTATTGACCAAATTAACACATTGGAATTTTTCAAATCTTGGATCGGTATAACCAACTCGTTATGAATGTATTTGTGTCCTACAAAAATGGTATCAACTACTACTTTATTATTATTTTTCCATTTGTATTGAAAATGGTGATTTCCCTTTTGGATAAATTGTGCAGCCGAATGCGATGTAACCTTCGAATCAAAAGTCCCATCTGGTGCATCTACACCGGTATATAACATAGACGGATTAAACAAAGTTAAATCTAAAGAAATATTAGTTGCTACCCCATCATTATTACTACCAAACCCTTCCCCTGGAAGATAAAAAGTAGAAGATAAATTATTTACATCCAATGCTTCACTATAATAATTAATATCGTAATAGGCATTTTTAGAAATCCAATAATTAGTAGAAGCATAATTAGAATAATCAACCGATAATTCAGGAGTGAAACGCAAATTCGTTGTTTTAGAATTCCAAGTGAAGAAATAATACAAACCGTCACTTACTAAACTATAACTCGGATTACCTATATCTTTTGGTTTTTCATAAAGTATGGAGTCTAACCATCCATCATTTTGTTTTGCGTGAAATAAAATATAATCTCCAGAATCTAATTTATTATCTCCTCCATCCACTATATGAATTGGAATTTCACGTTCACGACCAATCAATTGGATATTTGCAGAAGTAAACGTTTTTGGATCAATTCCACTAGAACGAATGGTAGAATAATCTAATTTATACACCCCATCTTTTGCAATGTAAAAGGAGTAATATTTTTGGGTGTAATCAATCCATTCGTTTCCATATTTTTGAGAAAAACTTGTCAACGAAACACATAGAAAGAAAAGAAAGAATATACTATACTTCATTATCTACCAGCATTAGAAGGTTTATCCAATAATATCTTCACTGAAAAAACATTGGAATATAAAGCAGTCGATTTATCTCCAATATCTGTAAATGCATAATTTAATACCAAGGAAGAAAATTGTATTCCAACTCCGATGTTTGGTTGAAAAGTAAGCGTTTTATTTTTGTTAAAATCAGTAATATATTGCATATTTCCAACACCACATCGAAACGTAAAAAACTTGCGAATACCAACTTCCATCCCTACATGAGGGTCAATACTGAACAAAGAACTTGCTAACAATACATTTCTTCTACCATCCGTTGTTAAATCTAAATCTATCTCCCCAGCAATATAATCCCCTTTTGAACTAACCGGAAATTTTCCTTGCGTACCAAAAATAAAACGTGGTAAAGTATATTCCATTCCGTTTTTAGGTATGGTATTTCCAGTCATAGAAAAGACTTTTTTTGTTTGGTCATCCAAGGTAAAAACCCAAGCATTAAATGTCGAAGTAATATCGCGTGTTACTAAACCAAATTTCCAATATTTCTTAGCATCGTACTGTAAACCTGCATCTAATCCAAATCCCCAAGAGTGTGCAAAGCTACCCACTGTTCGGTGAACTAATTTCAAACTTCCTCCAAAACGCAACCCTTCTACTTTCAATTTACGTGCATACGCTAAAGAAAAAGCGTAATCTGCGGCAGAGAATAAGGTGATTTTATCGTAGTTTACATTTCCTCCATTATCGATTAATTGTGTCGTGTTGGGAATATCATCCACCGCAAAACGTATCATCGAAAAACCAATACCGCTTTTTGCATCAATCGCATGTGCTAGCGAAATAAAATCATATTTGGCAATTCCTGCAAAATATTCTGAGTGCATCCCTCCTACTTCCAACCATTTTTTTGTTATTGCAAGACCTGCAGGATTCCAATAGGTTGCATTTGAACCTTCAGTACTCGCAACAACAGCATTCGATTGTCCTAAAGCATCAGCACCTACTCCAATTTGTAAGAACTCATTAGAATATTTTGGCGCAGTCGTGGTAGTTTGTTGTGCAGAAAGTGAACCTACACATCCAACTACAAACAGGATGATATAATAAAAATGAAACTTCATAGGTAAAATTTGTACTTCAAGTAACACGTATTTTTTAAAAAAAATTGTGTTCTTTGTATTCCAACTTGCATTTAAAACATAAAAGTAAGAAAAGATACGTTGATAAAGACTACAAAATAGATGAAAAGCACCCTATCCATGTTTAATATCCCGAACTTATTTACAGCATCCAATATGTTGTGTGGG